>JAUWLI010000046.1 GCA_030613765.1 Phycisphaerae bacterium | reverse complement strand
TCCCCGCATTCCCGGCGATTTGCACCAATTGTTCGGCATTGAATTTGATGGGATTAAACTGTTTAGCGTACTTTTCATACTCTGCAACGGGAATGTTTGCATTTTCCATAATCCATTCACCGATGCCTGGTATTTGTTTGCCTTTATACGTGCCGGCAGGCACAGAGTATACGCCCCAGTGGATAAACATGCCGAACCTCGCCTCGCGCCACCATTTCATCCGTTCATCACGCTGCTGTTTGGTTTCAAATAAGGCTGATTTGGCGATTGTTTGAGTACAAAATGGGACGAGAATAAAGCTCAACACCATGAACACAATTACCATGCCTATTCTGTACCTGGGTACAGGTGTATAAGTTTGCGATGGTTTTGTTTTGTTGCTCATTGTTTATCCTCTTTTCCTCATCTGCCGGTAGTCATGGGCTTCAGATCGTATTACATCATACCCATTCCACCTCCCATACCTCCCATTCCGCCACCCATGCCGCCACCCATACCTCCCATGCCCGGGTCTCCTGGCGGTGGGGTCATTTCTTCTTTAGGTTTTTCGGAGACAAGGCAATCTGTGGTTAGGAGCAAGCCAGCTATACTTACGGCGTTTTGCAGGGCGATTCGTGTTACTTTTACCGGGTCTATGACGCCGGCTTTGAGCAGGTCTTCGTACTTGTCGGTGTCGGCGTTGTAGCCAAAGCTGCCTTTGCCATCCGTGACTTTGTTAACCACGAGATTTGGTGTTGCTCCTGCGTTAGCGGCTATATAGTAGCAGGGCATCCTGAGAGACTTTAGCAATATGTCGGCACCGGTTTGCTCGTCGCCCTTGAGTTTTAATTTTTTGACCGCATCGATACAGCGAATGAGGGCCACACCTCCGCCGGGAACGATACCTTCCTCAATGGCTGCTCGTGTGGCGTGCAGGGCATCCTCGATTCGGGCTTTTCGTTCTTTCATTTCCGTTTCGCTTGCGGCACCGACATTGATTTGAGCGACACCGCCTGTTAGCTTGGCAAGCCGTTCCTGCAATTTCTCACGGTCGTAATCACTTGTTGTGATTTCTATTTCGCTCTGAATTTGCTTGATTCTGCCGCTGATAGCGTTCTGGCTGCCGGCACCTTCGACGATGATTGTATTATCGTTGTCGATGGTCACTTTTTTGGTCTGGCCGAGCTGTTTGACACTGATATTTTCCATCTCGATGCCCAAATCTTTGAAAATGGGCTCGGCACCTGTCAGGATTGCTATGTCCTGCAGCATTGCTTTTCTACGGTCACCGTATCCGGGTGCCTTTACAGCTGCGCACTGCAGGATTCCTCTCAGCTTGTTGACTACCAGCGTTGCTAACGCTTCGCTCTCGACATCTTCTGCAATAATCAGCAGAGGCCTTTTGGTTTTTGCAATCTTTTCAAGTAGTGGCACGAGTTTAGCTACATTGCTAATTTTTTCCTCGTGTATGAGTATATATGGTTTTTCCAGCTCGCAGACCATATTGTCCGGATCGGTTACAAAGTGCGGCGAAAGGTAACCGCGATCAAACTGCATCCCTTCCACAAAATCGACGTATGTTTCGAAACTTTTGCCCTCTTCGACGGTAATCACCCCGTCTTTGCCGACCCGCTGGAAAGCTTTGGCCATAATCTTCCCGATTTCTACATCGTTATTAGCTGATACCGAGGCGATATTGATTATGTCGTCGGTTTTGGTGATATTTATCGGCTTTGACAACGAAACGAGCTTATCCGTTACCACCTTGGCGGCCTTTTTCATCCCGCGGTTCAGGGCCATAGGATCCGCCCCGGCGGCTAGGTTCTTGTAAGCCTCCTTGTACAATGCTTCGGTGAGGACTGTCGCTGTTGTTGTTCCGTCACCGGCAATTTTTGAGGTTTTGCTGGCTGCTTCCTTTACCAGTTTTGCACCGAGGTTTTCGTTCTTGTCGATAAGGTCAATTTCCTCAGCCACCGTTACACCGTCTTTGGTTACGGTCGGTCCGCCCCAGCTTTTATCGATAATAGCGTTTCGGCCTCTCGGGCCAAGCGTTGGTTTGACCGCTGAAGCCAGCTTTTCGACGCCGGCCAACAGCCCAGCTCTTGCATCGCCTTCAAATGCCAATTCTTTTACTGCCATAGTTAATTGCCTCCTAATATTATGTTCAATAGGATTTGGTAGTTAAATTTACGCATAATTTATACTAGACAAGCAAACAATATACCAGTTTTTATGCTCAGAGAGGGCTATTTTGGGATGAATGTCTGTAACTATCTATAATTACTGTAATTATGTGATGCAAAAATCGCCTATGCAAGGAGATATACTGCATTTTATGAGGGAATAAATGCAAATTTTGGCATAGAAAAACCGCTGACCACGCCAAGTTGACAGGTATCAGTAAGTCTAAAAGCAATATGGGAAAGGTCTTTAAGAAAGAGGGTGTTTGAGGTGTATAAACACTTTTGATTCCCTATGAGTTTACATACTCTGTCTTGATGTGGGCAGTTTGCAAAGAAAACAGGTAACTTACTATCCCGGCGGAGTGTATAAGAATAAATAGTGGTTGTCGTGTTTCTTGCAAAACCGTGAAAAGTTGATTAGACTCAAGAATCGGTGTACTCATTGAATCAGGAGACTTACAATGAAAAAGGTTAAAACATGGTTTTTTATAATCGCATTTCTCGTAGTATGTGGACAAACCGGGCAATCGGCGGCGTCGGACGTCGATATTTGGAAGGCGGCAGCGAACGGCAATATTGAGGCCATCAAGCAGCACTTGGCGGCCGGTACAGACGTCGATGCCAAGGAGCCGCCAGGGGGCAGCACTCCTTTGATGGTGGCGGCTACCTTCGGTCAAGTCGAAGTCGTGAAATTCCTGATTGAGAAAGGGGCCAATGTCAATGCCACCAGCAACGACGGATCAACGTCTCTGCATGGTGCGGCCTTCTTCTGCCACACAGAGATTGTCAAACTGCTTTTGGACAAAGGAACAAAAGTAAATGCGAAGAACATCCGAGGCGAAACGCCCCTTGATGCAGTAGCGGGTGATTGGAGTCAGGAGTTGGAAGACATCTACAATTTCTTAGCGGAACTCTGGAAACTCCAGTTGGACCTGGAGAAGATTCGGGCGATCCGTCCGAAGATTGCTGCGATGTTGCAGAAGGCAGGTGCTAAGATGGCAAGTCAGTCAAAGGCGACCGCGGCTACCACCTTTAGGGGATCTTATTTCGTTAACGGCGAAATTCACGTGAACACGTACGGCACGCCGGAAGGTAAACCGCTGACATCTGGGCACCAGGACTTCAAGCCGTCCTGGTCGAAGACCGGTGATATGCTCGTCTTCTTTCGCCGATTGAAGAATCACCGCGTCACTGTGATGTGGAAAACCGCGATACACATTATCAATGTTGACGGCACGGGTTTTCACCAGTTGACCGACGGCACACATACGGATTTCAATCAAACCTGGACGCGTGACGGAACTAACACGCCCATTTGGAACCGGAAGAATCCGGAGACGGGCAGCTTCTACGTGATGAAGAGCAAGGTGGGCGCCAGACCGGGTGAGGAGGTCGCCCTTACGGACAAGCGATATCACAGTTGGGCATACACGTGTCTGGAGGATGGCAGGATTCTGGTACAGTCGGCACATCCGAAGCAGGGGCGCGGATATTACCTGATGACGCCCAATGTCGGCGGTAAGCCCCGCTTCGAACGCATCGACTGCGAACTGGCAACGAAGGGGCTGCTGGATCGTGTCAGTGTCTCGCCGAGCGAGAAGAAGGTTTGTTTCGAGTACCAGACGGGATTCAGGTACAAAGACACGGGACGCACGCTCTACATCGCCGACTTCGATGCGGAGAAGCGCACCATTACAAACGCCAAGCCGTTTGCCAACGAGGAGGCGGATCCGAATCGCTGGTTCGCCTACCCGCGCTGGACCAGGGACGAAACAGCGATTGTGTACCATGCGAGTCCTTCACTCTACCTCTATACGTTGAAGGACGGATCCACCAGGAAAGTATCGACGAATGATGGCGCCGACTACCGGTATCCCCACTGCGAGGCAACGCCAAAGTAGGAGACCAACGGCAGTTGAAAACATTGTATAGGAGCCATTGTGATGAACGGACTGAACAATGAATTGGGACGACGTGAGTTTCTTAAGCGGATTACACAAGCCGCTGCGGTCGCCGCGGTTTCTGGGGGCATTGCATCCGGGGCCTCGCCGAATGAGAAGAAGATCGATGCCGGCGATGCGATTCCAATCCGCATGCTCGGCAAGACAGGGGTGAAACTGCCGATGCTCGGTTTGGGCGGTGCGGCCCTTATTAAAGCAGCGGGCAATCCGCTTTCTGTAGAAGATCGAATAAAGATGATCCGCTACGCCTACGATCGGGGAGTGCGTTACTATGATACGGCGGGCAACTATGGGGAGAGCCAGGTCCTGCTCGGCGAGGCGCTCAAGGATGTGCGCGACAAAGTCTTTCTGACGTCCAAGGTCGAAGTGATGCGAGCGGGCAGGACGAGGCAAGCGTTCGAAAAAGTCCTCAGTGAAATGAAGACGGATTATCTGGATGCGGTCCTGATCCACGGCACGCCGGGCCTGGAGCAGATGACTGTGAAGGAAGCCATGAAGGTTCGCGGCGAGCTGGTCAAATTCCGAGACGAAGGGGCGGTTCGCTTTATCGGTTTCTCGGCCCACTCTTATTTTGACAAAGCGCTGGCTTTGATCGAGTCCGACGGATTCGACTTGTGCATGTTGTCCTACGGGTATATTCCCAGAGGGCACAATCAAATATGGACCGCCAGGATGACCGAACTTCGCAACGCATGCATCGCCAAGGCCCACGAACGCGACATGGGCATCGTTGCCATGAAGGTCATTGGCGCCGGCGTTCTCGGCGCATGGGCCGGATACGTTGTGCCGGGATTCGACAAGAAACGCCTCAAGGAACTGCCCGCAGCCGCAATCCGATATGTGCTGCACGATGAGCGGATTCATCTGCTAACGATCGGCATGCGTCTGAAGAAAGAGGTCGATGCCAACATCAAGACACTTACAGGTGACGCCGCGTATACTCTGGACGACCGGTCGCTTCTTGCGGAGTTCTCCGCAAAAGCGTTCGACAGCGACACGATCAAAAAGATGAGGATTGATTGACCGGTAAGAGTGAGACGCCTGCAGGCAGCTACCCTCCGAGGAACCAGTTTGGAGATCCAGTTATCAGTTGCTTAAAAACCGGGAATACTTATAATAGAAATTTAAATGGACAATACCGATTCAACATTCATTTAGATTTTGGAGGAAAATTATGACACACTCGACAAAAAGACTTGTTCTGGCATTCGTTGTAGCCGTGATGATGGGAATGACCTGCACGGCTCAGGACGTGGAACCGCCTTTTACGTGGGAAGGAAAAGGCACTGGGTCGTTCATCAGTGAGGGTGGAATTGAAGAACTCGATTTTCAATTCGAACTGTCCATTGACGAACAGGGGATGGTTAAGGGACAAACAAGAAGTGAAAACGGGAACGTCAGAATAAAGCACGTCTTCTATACCGAAAAGAAGCAATACGATTTCCCCGGTTTCTTCACAAGAAATATCGTTATTGTGTTTATGTTAAACGAAAATGGCGACACTCCTATGTTAAGTATTTTGAATGGGCGTATCCTGGTCGACAGGTTTCTCTATGGTGAAGTGATGCTCACCCGATATGAAGCAGGCAGTGATACGGCGGAAGCACTTGGCGTAGGCGATCCCGAGGCGACGTTGATGGAAGAAGATGAACTTCCATATAGATTGAAATCAGCACTAAAAAAATGCCTCCCCTTCGGCACAGTCAAAATCGAAGGCGATTACAAACAGGAAGATACAAGCGCTGCGGCAGGCAGCGAGGCCATTGCCCTGTTCAACAAGAGAGATCTCGAAGACGGGTATGTGTATCTGAAGGATGCAGATGCCGATGCCAAGGACGTGTGGAAGGTCCAGGACGGCGAACTTCGGTGTTCGGGAAACCCCGTAGGCTTTTTGCGTACGAAGCAAGAATATAGCGATTACAAACTCGTCTTCGAATGGCGATGGCCTGAGAAGCCCGGCAACAGCGGCGTCCTGCTGCGGATGGGCGGCGAAGAAAAAGTCTGGCCCCTGTGCATGGAAGCACAGCTTATGCACGCACGCGCCGGCGATTTAATTGGAATGGGCTGCAATTTCAATGAAAACAAAGCTAAAAAGGGCGGGCCCATCAGCTATACGCCGCGCATGAATGACTCCAACGAGAAAGAACCCGGCGGCTGGAACACGTACGAGATCGTCTGCAAAGGTGACACTATGGAGCTGACCATAAACGGCCAACTCCAGAACAAGGCGACCGGGGTCAGCCTTCGCAAGGGGTATATCGGTCTGCAGAGCGAAGGGGTACCCATCATGTTCAGGAACATCAAGCTGACGCCTCTGAACTGAACTCAGTTGAGGTTCCTCCAATGCCAATTATATGACCAAGGAATCCGCAGAAAGGGAAAGGATAACTGACATGAAGGTGTTGAGAAAGTTGAGTTGGACATGCGTGGCGGTCCTGTTCGCCGTTGTGGCGATCCTGTTGGGCGCGTTGATGTCTCCTGCTGCAATAGTGCAAGAAGAGAAAGCGGTCGAGAATTTCCCTGCCGTCCTCCAACGCGAAATAACCCTGTGGAGTGACGGCACACGGTTGTCCGGCGTCTTGCTCTACCCCAAGGGCCGCAAAGAAAGCGAGAAGCTTCCGGCTATCGTGCTGTGCAATGGGTGGGGCGGTACGAAGGCTTTCCTGATGCAATACGGTATCGCTCCACGTTTCGCCGCGGCGGGCTTCGTGGTCATCAACTATGACTACCGCAACTGGGGTGACAGCGACAGCCGGCTCGTGGTTCAAGGCCAGATGCCCAAGCCCGACAAGGATGGCTACGGGGTTCCCCAAACGCGAAAGAAGGCGTTTGGGGGCCCCTACGTGACCGTCAAGGCCCAGGCCATCCGAGAAGTGGTCGATCCGTTCGACCAACAGGAAGATATCGATGCCGCGGTGTCGTATGTCTACGGTGAGCCCATGGTGGACAAGGACCGCATCGGCATCTGGGGTACGAGTTTCGGCGGCGGGCATGTCATTTACCGGGCGGCGCACGATCGTCGCATAGCATGCGTTGTCGCGCAAGTCGGGGCCATGCCCGATGACTGGATCAAACGATTTCCCGCCGGTCTAAACGGTTTCTATAAGCAGAAATCCGACCGTGCTCGCGGTCTCGTTGACCCGGTGCCTCAGGGTGGGGGTTCGCCAGGTGTATTGAAAGGCACGCCCTATTCCGAGCGTATCGCTCTATTCAATCCAGGCCAGTATGCCGACCGGGTCAGAGTGCCGACCCTTCTGATCGATGCCGAGAAGGAGCATTACTTCAAGATTAAAGAGAATTCGGGACGAGTACACGAGATTCTTAAGAAGAACGGTGTACCGACGGAGTATCACGTACTCAAAGGGAAAAAGCATTACGACGTCTATAGTGGACAAGTCCTGGATGACGTAATGAAACTCGAGATCGCCTGGTTCGACAAGTACCTGAAGGGCGAAAAGTAGTCCATTTGTTTAAGGAGTCCAGTTATGAGATATCGAACAGCCTGTATAGTTGTGCTTTTGCTGGCCATTTCTTCGACATCCAGCGCGCAGTTTCCCTGGCAGAAACCAGTGAAACGTGATCCGACGGAAATAAAACGCATCGTAGGACCGATCGAGAAACGAGAACCGTCGCGTGATCTGAACATCGTCTGGGTATGGGGCATCGACAAACTCCACGAGAAAGAGACCCACGAATACGCCTGGGTCATGGACCGCTACGTGAATGCGCTTCTGCCTCAGGTCCCGCGCGTCACGGTCGTTTCCTCCATGTACTTCCCCAAGAAGGAACTATGGGAAAAAGCCGACCTGGTCGTTTTCTATATGTGGCCGCGTGGGGAGGGGTGGGATTACGATCTCGTAGATGCCTATCAGAAGCGCGGCGGTGGATTGATATTCATTCACATGGCTCTGATGCAGGGTTCGGGCCAAGAGTTGTCCAAGTGCATCGGGATGGCATGGGACCACAGACAGGGTGCCACCAAATGGGGTGTCTTGCCCACGCCGGTGACTCTTACCGACGCGGCATTAGAATCTCCCATCTTCAAGGGCTTTCCGAAAAAGTTCGATCTGGCGGAGGAGTTCTATTGGCATTTGAGGGGAGACCCGACTGGTATCACAACGCTGGTGACTTCGCCCGCCGGCCCGGCAATAGCAAACAAACCGTTAAACGGTCCTCCCAAGGTCGAAGATCTGGACGGCAAGAAGTGGCCGGTCATGTGGACAAAGGAGGTAGGCCGGGGCAGAGTCTTCGTCTCGGGTGCCGGCCATAACTATTTCACGTTCAATGATCCCTACTTTCGGGTCATTCTGCTGCGGGCCATGGCCTGGACCATGAACGAGTCTTTTGATCCATTCAAACCGCTGGTGACGCTCCATCTCGAACGGTAGGGCTCGCCATCGTTGGTGTATGAATTGGGCGGATTCGTAACAACGTAAGAGGAACGAGAAACCAATGCATAAGACAAAGCGACGCGACTTTCTGAAAGCCACTGTTGGCGCAGCAGTCGCCATGGGATCACCATGGCCTTTCGCAACTCGTAGAGGATCCGCCCAGGAGCCTTCCCCAAAGATCAACGCGAAAGTAGCTGCAATTCGCGGCGACAATTTAAATTCGATGACCCGAGATGCCATAGAGGCGTTGGGGGGCATTCGCACTGTTGTCAACAAGGGCGAGACGGTTTTTATTAAGCCCAATTTTGTTTCTTTCCCCTGGGCGAAATATAATAAATGTTTTCATATTGGAGAGTGCACAAAGCCTGAAATCATCATCGCTGTCACGGACGAGTGTCTAAAGGCAGGTGCTGCTGAGGTCATCATTGGTGAAGGCTCTCACCTGCCAAAATTCGAATGGCAGTATGCAATCACTCTGGATGGCAGTACCAATCTGGTAAAGGAAGCGAAACGGCTCAGCTCCCTGTATGATGGAAAAGTCACTTTGGCATGTGTAGAAACCGACTCTGAAGGCTGGGTCGAGGTTCCCTCCAGGACTTCACTGGGTAAGATTGCTATTTCAAGCCTTGTTGCCAATGCAGATAAGGTCATTTCAATTCCCGTGGCGAAAACACACTCATGGGCGCAGCTTACACTGGCTTCGAAGAATTTCATCGGTATCACACCGCTGTCCCGCTATGCGCAATTGATAGCCAATACGTGGTGGAACCGCGGCACCTTTGATCACAGCAGCCCGCAGGCAATTGCGCAGGTCTATCTGGATATTGTAAAGGGTGTAAAACCCGATCTTTCCATCATCGATTTTTCTATTTGCCTGGAAGGTGATGGCCCCTCTATAGGTCAGGGTGGCACGACTGTGAATATGAAGGAACGTCTTGGCTCATGGGCAATCATAGCCAGTACTGACATCATGGCCGCGGATGCGACTGCTGCGCGTATCATGAGCCATGATACGAAGAAAGTGAAGCAACTCACAATGGGTTTCGAGATGGGATTAGGTGAGATACGAGAACAGTCGATTGAAATATTGGGTGAAAAACTCGACAATTTACGCGTGAAATGGAAACCTGCGAGGATCAAGGGTCACAAGGCGAAAGAGTGACGGGATTACAATTCGGTGCAGGCGGGAGCTCCATCACGGGGCATGCAATAGGAGGCGACCCGATATGTGCTGGAGGACGATCGGGCGCTTCTTGCGGAGTTCTTTGCAAAAGCGTTCGACTGCGAGGCTATCAAGGCGATGAGGATTGATTGACCAGAGAACGTGTGTGGACCCACCCAGATCCAGCCCTTACTTGACAAGGCATAAGAAATAGCGTTGACCAAGATTCCTTGACAAATGAAAGGATTTGCTGACAATTGAACGGAAAAGGATATGATTGAGCGAATCAGAAATCAAGGCTTTACGTTGGTGGAATTGCTGGTAGTTATAAGTATAATAGCTTTGCTGATGAGTATACATGTTCCTTGTTATAGTAAGAAGAGGCTTTCGGCGGAGAATTATCGTAGTTGGTCCGAAAGTATGGAGCCAGAGAAGCGGGCCTACATAATGGAACTCAAGGAGGCTTTGCGTCAGCGCATGGAGCAACGAGGAATTAAAATATGGTAGCTCGGGTAGAAGGGCATACTGTGGCGTGAAGGAGCAACGGTTTACGGAACCAAATAGGAATTTTGGTTGAAGAATGCTTATGGTGAATGGCCCACTTCATAGCGGTGGACCAGACAGGAGGAAAAGACAATGATGAACATACTGATAAAAACACGTGGCTCGTCTTCCAGCACGACGTTAAAGCGGGGCTTTGCGACTTTCGCGGCAGTTGTATTCTCGGTGGCACTGACTGTCATCGAAGCACCGGGTAACGATGTGGGGCGTACTGCCGCGGGCCATCCGGCGGAAGGCAAGCTCGAGTCGTTTCTGGGTGAGCCGCAGCTTGATTTTCAACAGGTACACAAGGGAGACAGGTTCCCCAATATCGTCGTGGCCGTTGATGGTACGGTGCTGGCTCTCTGGGGAGGTGTCAAGGTGCGGCGAAGCGAAGACGGCGGCCAGACATGGGGTCCTGAAATTATGGTCGGAAATGGGTTTATGGCCGGTGGTGCAATCGTAAACGAAACCAATGGAGAGATTCTGGCCTTTGTTGAGAAGAACCACCCACCGGCGCCGCTGACGGTTTACCGCAGCAAAGATCATGGCAAGACCTGGTCTCCAATTCAAGTTGTAATCAAGCCGGACACTAATGGCAACGTGCCTTCCATGCACATGAATGAAGCAGGCATTACGTTGCGGCACGGCAAGCATGCCGGGCGGATAATACGCGCGGCTCGCCACTACGCGGGCCGCAACCATCGCAGTAAGTGGCCGGAGCATTACACCACCGCTATCTACAGTGACGACGGCGGGAAAACCTGGAATACCAGCAAACCCTTTGCGGAGATGGGGACCGGTGAAGCGGCGGTTGCCGAGTTGTCTGACGGCCGACTGTACTACAATTCCCGCGCTCATTGGAACAAGAAGAAGCCGCCTCTGCGACGACGCTGCGCCTTCAGCGCCGACGGTGGCGAGAGCTGGACTGACTGGCAGATCGTTGAGGTCCTGCCCGATGGGCCGCAGAACACGAACTACGGATGCATGGGAGGCTTGGTGCGCCTGCCGATTCAAGGTAAAGATATCCTGATCTACAGCAACTGCGACAGCCCCGACGGCCGTAAGCTCGGGACAGTGTGGGCCAGCTTTGATGGCGGAAAAACCTGGCCTTTGAAGCGCCTGGTCCACGAAGGCAGTTTTGCCTATTCCTCGCTCACCGCGGGACGGCCGGAAACGAAGAGTGAAGGCTGGATCTATCTCCATTTCGAAAGCGACGGGTCAAAAGTGGCACGATTCAATCTCAGCTGGTTGCTGAAAGGCGAGAAGACCGGCGACGGAGAACTGCCGAAGTGGCTTTCTCAGTAACCGTTCAATCTGCTGGCAGGTGCAACGTACACTTTACACGATCGGGCGCTTCTTGCAGAATTCTGCGCAAAAGCACTCGACAGCAACTCTATCAAGACGATGAGGCCTGATTAACCGGAGAGCTTGTGTGGACCGTCCGGATCCAGTTTCATGTTAATCCTGGCATTGATGAGGGTGTGCCGGATTGACGGCCTCCTGAAAGTCTGGAGATGGTTCTTCAGAAGCTTCCGGGGTTTCGGTACTATCTTCAGGCGAGGGCTGTGATGTTTGGTCTATCTGTAATTCCGGAGGCCAGGGCTCTGATGTATCAGATGGCCGCTCGGATTCTCTGCCAGGCCTGATGGCGTTGATAATTCTTTCAAATAAATTAAAAGACATTTTTATACTCCTTGAATGAATCGAGTTTTGTTTTCCTCCTTGTGTGACGTTTTTTCGACGCTTAGGTTATTTTCGGTGATTTTTGGCAGTGACTTTATTGAAGAATCCGTGTGTTCTCGGACTAACTGCCGGGCACAGGAGATGGATTTCTTGCGCGCTGCACTTGACCCAGCGGGGGATTGGGTTTGATTCCGGCTTCGCCAGAGGCTACACCGCGACAAGTTGGGTTTGAATTGGCTTTGTTTTGGCAATATATTGGCTTTAATTGGGTTTGTTTGGGTTCGTATTGGGTTCGTTTTGGGTTCGTTTTTCCCGATTGACCAAGTGTCCATTTGCTCGTAATCCTTTGTTAATACTTTATTTACGTTCAACTTGACTTTTTGGAATTTGGCTTTGTTTTGCATAAAAAGTTTGATTTGTAAAGCGCTCATTACATCTGTAAATGCTTCTTTACAGTTGTAAAGCGCCATAAAGAGTCGTAAGTCGTTTATTAATCGCAGATTACGCTGATTAAACGGATTTATTGCCACAAAGACATTAGGACACGAAGATAAATTAGACAGGATAACAGGATTAACAGAGATTATTTTTAGCCACAAAAAAGCACAAAAGCACGAAGAGAAATTAGACCCCCGACGACGAAATTCGAGGGCAGGCAGGATAACAGGATTAACAGAGATTATGTTTTTGCCAGCTTGGTGTTCTTGGCAAAACCTGCTTTTAAAGC
>JAUWLI010000264.1 GCA_030613765.1 Phycisphaerae bacterium | reverse complement strand
GAAGTTATCGAGGATCCGCGGGACCCAATGATTCTAAATACTCTTGCGGAGGATAATTGCCAGAGCCACGAGCAGGCACTGCTAAAGTTCTATATGAGGTTAAGGCCAGGCAATCCGCCCAGTCAAGAAAAAGCAAAGATTTTTTTTGCAGAGAAATTTTTTGATTCGAACCGCTATCGCCTCGGTAATGTCGGTAGATTCAGGTTAAATCGTAAGTTCAAGCAGTCGGTAGACGAAAGTGAGATGATACTTCGTCCCGAAGATTTCCTTAACACAATGAAATATATCGTAGCCCTGCGCAACAATGAGGGCGAGATTGACGATATCGACCACTTGGGTAACAGGAGACTGCGTACAATCGAGGAGCTGGCCGGTAGTGAAATCAGAAAAGGCCTGCTGAAGCTTCGCAAAACCATTCAAGAGCGAATGAGTATGAAGAGAGACGTTGAGGAGTCGGTGCGCATCGCTGATTTAGTAAATTCCAAGAGCGTATCGAGCAGTATCAACTATTTCTTTGGTCGTGGTGAGTTGAGCCAGGTTGTTGACCAAACGAATGCTTTAAGCCAGTTGACGCATGAAAGGCGTTTATCTGCTCTTGGCCCAGGTGGTTTGAACAGAAGGCGTGCGGGCTTTGAAGTCCGTGATGTGCATATCAGCCATTACGGCCGAGTCTGTCCAATTGAAACACCCGAAGGAACAAATATCGGCTTAATCGCTTCGTTGGCAATATTTGCAACGATTGACGAATATGGATTTCTCCTTACTCCGTACCGTAAAGTAAGAAATGGTAAGGTTACTGATGAGGTCGAACATTTACGTGCTGATGAGGAGATGAAGGCGATATTTGCACCCCCGAGCGCGGTCGGCGCAGAGACCGGCAAGCTTGTAAAGGGATTTGTTCTCGCTAGAAAAGGCGGTGAACTGACTCAGGTTTCAAGCAACGAAGTAGACTATGTTGATGTTTCAGCCAAACAAATTGTTGGTGTTTCAGCTTCACTTATCCCGTTTCTGGAGCACGATGACGCGAACCGGGCTTTGATGGGTTCAAATATGCAGCGGCAGGCAGTTCCGTTACTCAAGACCGAACCGCCTTTAGTTGGCACCGGTATGGAGGAATTGGTCGGGCAGAACTCAAGTATGGTGTTACGTGCCAAAACAGGCGGTGTCGTTACTGTAGTGGACTCAACTAATATAGTCATTAACCACACCGACGAATATAAGCTCTCCAAATTTGTTGGATTGAATGAAAGAACCTGCCTTAATCAAAAGCCGGTAGTGGCGCTCGGTGAAAAGGTCCAGACCGGCCAGATTATAGCAGATGGCGGCGGCACCGCGAACGGCGTGTTGGCGCTCGGTAAAAACGTCCTTGTGGGATTTGTCTCCTTTGATGGCTTTAACTTTGAGGACGCTATTATTGTCAGTGAAAAATTCTGCAAGAACGATAGTTTTACCAGTATCCACATCGACGAATTTACTGCTGAAGTTCGCGAGACCCGTCTCGGCAAGGAAGAATTTACCTGTGATATTCCCAATGTCAGCGAAAAGGCGCTGCGAAACCTTGATGAATACGGAGTAGTCCGCGAAGGAACAAGAGTTTGCCCTGGTGACATCTTGGTGGGTAAGGTGGTACCAAAGAGCAAGACCGAACTGACCCCCGAGGAAAAACTCTTGCATGCTATATTCGGAAGAGCCGGCGAAGATGTCAAAAATGACTCACTTGAACTACCCAGCGGGTATGAAGGAGTCGTAATAAAAACAGAACGATTTACAAGACGCGGTGCGGCCAGTGAGGAGGAAAAAAAGGCACTGGCGGTCGAGATAAAAAGCTATGAAAAGCAGATGAGGGCTAAAGAATGTCTGGTTTTCAGGCAGATGATCGACACTATCAATAAGAAATATGAACTTAATATCGTCGATCCATCCACACGTCAGAAAGTTGGGCAAAGCTCCGATGATGACGTTGTATATGAGCAGGTAGAGAACTTTAATATTAAGTGGGTCAGGCCCGCCTCGGCCAGAGACGATGTAAAGAAAATCGTGGATAAATTCTGGAGCAAGATTACTGAAATTCAGGAAGAAAAGAAACGCAGGGTCGATAGTTTCAAGCATGGCGATGAACTGCCCAGTGGCGTATTGCAGATGGTAAAAATTTATGTTGCAATTAAAAGGGGATTGTCTATCGGCGACAAAATAGCCGGGCGCCACGGCAACAAGGGAGTTATAGCCAAGATTATGCCGGAGGAGGATATGCCTTTTCTCGAAGATGGCACGAGCCTTGATATATTGCTAAATCCTCTCGGTGTGCCGAGTCGAATGAATGTTGGCCAGATACTGGAAACGCATCTTGGCTGGGTGGCAAAGGTGTTGGGATTTAACGTTATTTCACCGGTCTTCGACGGTGCTACCGAGGATGATATCCATGAATTGACTGTCGAGGCCAATGAACTCATGATTCAGCGAAAGGCCGGGTTGGAAGAAAAAGGAGAAGCGCCTCCTGATGATGAGTTCTTCATAAATGTCCCATCGACTTTGAAGACTCAATTATATGATGGCAGAACGGGCGAACCATTTGATCAGAGTGCAACCATAGGGTACATATATATGATGAAACTTCATCATCTTGTTGATGATAAAATCCACGCCAGGGCAACGGGGCCGTATAGTTTGATTACACAGCAGCCGTTAGGTGGAAAGGCCAGAACCGGCGGCCAAAGGTTTGGTGAGATGGAAGTCTGGGCACTGGAAGGCTACGGAGCGGCTTATACGCTGCAAGAGATGCTAACGGTCAAAAGCGATGATGTTGAGGGGCGAACAAAAATATATGAGTCGATGGTCAAAGGACAAAACATCCTCGAAGCGGGTACACCGCTGTCTTTTGACGTATTATGCAATGAGATAAGAGGATTGGGATTGAATATCCAACTTGAAAAGAAACGGCTTGGTGGCGCTGTATTGTAGGAAGGATTATTGATTATTCCGAAAAAAGCAAATAACAGAAAGATAGTCAATAGTCTATTAGGGGAAACCTTAAATGTATGAAAGTATTTACGATCGCATTAATGATTACGGTTCGGTAAAGATTTCATTGGCCAGCCCGAATGATATTCGCAGCTGGTCTTTTGGGGAGGTACGCAAGCCGGAGACTATCAATTACCGTACTTATCGGCCAGAGAAGGACGGATTGTTCTGTGAGCGTATTTTCGGGCCGGAGAGGGACTGGGAGTGTGCGTGCGGCAAGTATAAAGGTACCAAGTTTAAGGGAATAATTTGCGACCGCTGTGGAGTCAAAGTCACACATAGTCGTGTTCGTCGCAAGAGAATGGGGCATATCAATCTTGCAGCACCAGTAGTACACATATGGTTTTACAAGGCCATACCTAATCGTATTGGTACCCTTTTGGCAATGAAAACAGCAGACCTGGAAAAAATTATCTATTTCCAGGACTATGTTGTTACTGATCCAGGCCAAAGTCCGTTGAAGTTGGGTCAACTGCTTGGTGAAGAAGACTTCCGTGATGCGTCGACCAAATACGGTGCGCCTCCAGCCGGATTTAAAGCTTCAATGGGCGCCGAAGCGATAAGGGCGCTGTTGACAAATCTTGATCTGGATGCCTTGAGTGTAGAGTTGCGGCTGGCTATAGACAAGACAAACAGCAAGCAGAAGATCAAAGACCTCACGAAACGCCTTAAAATTGTCAACGAAGCCAAAAATAGTAACAACAAGCCTGAGTGGATGGTTCTTGAAGTTGTTCCTGTTATCCCGCCGGATTTGCGTCCTTTGGTTCTTCTTGAAAGAGGCAATTTTGCAACCAGTGACTTAAACGACCTTTACCGGCGAATTATCAATCGAAACAACCGGCTAAAAAAGCTCATAGACCTTAATGCCCCCGATGTAATTATCCGTAATGAGAAGAGAATGCTTCAGCAGGCGGTTGATTCACTGCTTGACAATGGTCGCTGCCGAAGACCTGTACTTGGCAGTAATAATCGGCCTCTAAAGTCCTTGACGGATATGATTAAGGGCAAACAAGGCCGATTCCGTGAGAACCTGCTTGGCAAGCGAGTGGATTACTCGGCTCGGTCCGTAATTGTAGTGGGACCTAATCTGAAACTCTACCAATGCGGTTTGCCAAAGAAAATAGCTCTGGAATTGTATCAGCCTTTCATTATTCGAAAACTCAGGTCACACGGGCTTGCCGATACGATTAAGAGCGCCAAGAGAATGATTGAACGACGTGATGACCCTGTCTGGGATGTTCTCGAAGAAGTCATTCATCAGCATCCGGTCCTGCTCAACCGTGCCCCTACGCTTCATCGAATGGGCGTTCAGGCCTTCGAACCGATCCTTGTGGAAGGCAATGCGATTATGCTTCACCCATTGTCCTGCAGGGGATTCAACGCTGACTTTGACGGCGACCAGATGGCAGTGCACCTGCCGTTAAGTGTTGAAGCACAGGCTGAAACTCATATCTTAATGATGGCCACCTCCAACATTTTTTCACCTGCCAATGGGTCCCCAATGGTTGGACCATCCCAGGATATGGTTATGGGCAACTATTATTTGAC
>JAUWLI010000318.1 GCA_030613765.1 Phycisphaerae bacterium | reverse complement strand
AAGTGTTCAGTACGATGGGGACGTCACTATAACCTGCGATCTTGGAAAAGAATGCCGGTTACAAAAAATCCACGTAATGGTCTATCAGCGTCGCAGCCGAGACTTGGGAAATGACTTTGAAGTTGAAAGCGTCAGCGTATCGGTCAGTAACGACAATCAAAACTTCAAACAAGTGGCCGATGTTAAGAATAAACGAATTGGTGAAGCACTCAAAGAACCCTGGGGACCGATTGACCTGTCAGCGCCGGTAACTGAACAAACTCGATATGTGAAGCTGCAAGTCAGGAAAAGTCCCGACGTCAATCGAATACTTCTGGGCGAGATTATTTTTGAGTCGCAACAAGCCGGCGATGAATCACCGGTTAAAGGCCGTGTCCCACCGACGCCAATGCAGGTCAAGCGCACGCTGGATGAGGCGCTGCTTGAGGCGGGAGTGAAGTTTCTGTATGGCTGTTATGCGACGGATGTGCTTCGTGATGGAAAAGGGGACCCCGCCGGTATTGTTATGGTTAATCGTTCCGGACGGCAGGCGGTCAAGGCCAAAGTCATCATCGATGCTACACCAAGGGCAACCGTAGCGAGGATGGCAGGTGCGTTGTTTCGGCCATACCCGACAGGGTTACAGACCTTTAAGTATATTGCTGTCGGCGGCCAGGTCCAAACCGGCGAAGGCATCCAGGCACGGAAAATGCCGGTTCCAATACCAATCGGGAACAGGCCGGCTCGTGAGGCCATCGAGTACACGCTCAGTATTCCTATGAAGGATGGTTCATTTGCATCGTTTGCTGAAGCTGAACAGATTGCACGCGACAGGACATGGTATCCTGGACAGGTGGACGCGACAGAGATACTCTTCCAGGTGCCGCCCGACCCGATGAAAGGAGAGACGTTTCTATCCGGTGACTGGCCCGGTGCTACAAAGGTCGATTTGGATGTATTCCGGCCGAAGGGTATTAAACGCCTGTATGTGCTTGGTGGCTGCGCTGATGTATCCCGTATTACGGCAGAGAAGCTGTTGCGGCCGCTGGAGTTGATGAAGGTTGGCAGCCGTGTTGGAAGGGCGGCTGCTTCGCAGGCAAAACGCAGTGGCAAACTAAAAGATGTTAGACTCTACGGCAGGGTGGAAAAGGCTGTATCATCGGGAGATACGCGAGAGGATTTGAGCGGGATTGGTCGAGGACTAAAGAAACCTGTTTTGATTCATGCGAGCGAGCGGGCCTTGCCGGTTTTGGGTCAATACGATGTTGTGGTTATTGGGGGAGGAACCGGCGGAGCACCCGCGGGGATCGCCGCGGGGCGGCAGGGGGGAAAAACGCTCGTTATCGAATACCTGCACGGCCTCGGCGGAGTGGGTACGGTAGGGCTCATTAGTAAATACTATCACGGTAATCGTGTCGGTTTCACTACAGAAGTGGATCGAGGTATTGCAAATATCACGGGCGATGAGAAAGAACTAAGCGCGGGGTGGAATCCTGAATTCAAGAAAGAATGGTACAGACGCCAGATGCGCAAAGCTGGTGTCGATGTTTGGTTCGGGGCGCTTGGCTGTGGTGCATTTGTTGAAAAAAGACAGGTAAAGCGAGTTACGGGTGTGGTAGTCGCAACGCCCCAGGGGCGGGGAGTGGTGCTTGCTAAGGTTGTTATTGATTCAACGGGCAACGCAGACATCGCGGCCGCAGCCGGTGCCGAATGTGTCTATACGAACGGCTCCGGTGTTGCGGTGCAGGGTGCGGGTCTGCCGCCGCGAAATATGGGCACTGGATACACTAATACCGACTGGACATTCATCGACGATGGGGATGTTATCGATACATGGCGTGCTTATGTTGTTGCAAAGAAGAAGTACAGCCAGGCTTATGACCTGGGCCAGTTGATAGATACCCGTGAGAGACGGCGGATTGTCGGTGACTTTATTATGTCACCGCTTGATATCTTAAACGACCGGACCTATCCCGATACCATTGTGTTATCAAAAAGCGATTTCGATTCGCACGGCTTTACAGTACACCCGGCGTTTCTGCTAAAGCCACCGGGGAGAAAGGACATATTTGTTAATGTCCCGTATCGCTGCCTGCTGCCGAAACACCTCGATGGTATTCTTGTAACCGGGCTGGGCGTCAGCGCGCACCGTGATGCGATGCCTGTTATACGGATGCAGGCGGACATCCAGAACCAGGGTTACGCTGTTGGTATCATAGGGGCGATGGCGGCAAAGAGCGGCGGCCCGTTGCGTGACATTGATATCAAGGCCCTTCAGAAACGCCTTATCGAGAAAGGTAATCTGCCGGAGAGGGTGCTGACAGATAAGGACTCTTTTCCGTTACCACCCGAAGAGATTGCAAAGGCTGTTGAGCGTGTTGCTAATAATTTTGATGGTCTGGAGATAGTGCTCACCCAGCCGCATTTTGCTATGCCGCTTCTGCAGGAAGCTTACAAAACTGCAGAGAAAACCAAGGCCAAGCTCGCTTACGCGCATATCCTCGGTATGTTAGGTGATGCGACAGGTTCAGAGACTTTAGTGGACGCAGTGAAGTCTACGGAGTGGGACAAAGGCTGGAACTTTACCGGGATGGGACAATATGGGGCGAGCGTGAGTGCGCTTGATAGCGTCATCATCGCTTTGGGCCGGACGCGTGATAAGTGGGGATTGGCTCCCATTCTTGATAAGGTCGGTCAGCTCGATGCGGAAAGCGAGTTTTCACATTGCCGTGCTGTTGGCATGGCCCTTGAGATCCTAAGCGATTCCGCTGCGTCCAAACCACTTGCAGGATTGCTGCAAAAACCCGGCATAATGGGACACGCTTTTACTCAAATCCAGGATGCCAGGCAGCGAACGCCGGCCAGTCCTACGGATACGAAGACGCGCAACAACTCACTGCGCGAATTGATTCTGGCGCGGGCATTATATCGCTGCGGCGATTACAAAGGTATCGGTGAAAAGATTCTAAAGGAATACGCGCGCGACCTTCGCGGCCATTATGCCCACCACGCGCAAACCGTGCTCAAAATGAAATACTAAACTCAAATTTAAGGAGTGAATGAAATGTCAGGAGAATACAGATTTTCGTTTGGGCCGTGGAATATCCATACAGGGGCGGACCCGTTTGGGCCGCCGGTCAGGGACAGTGTCGAATTCGGCAAAAAACTCAAGATGTACAAGAATCTGGGCTTTGACGGGGTGCAGTTTCACGATGACGATGCCGTGCCGGATATGGACACCTTCAGTCCCGACCAGATAGTCAAAAAGGCAAAAGAGGTAAAGAATATGCTTGATGGCGAAGGTCTGGTTGCGGAGTTTGTGGCACCCCGGCTGTGGGAGGACGAGCGCACCATCGACGGGGCCTATACGTCGAACGACGCATCCTGCAGGCAGTATGCCAAGGACCGCAGTCGGCGGATGCTCGATATTGTGGATGCCCTGGGCACGAAGCTGGTCGTTGTGTGGTATGCCCGCGAAGGGACATATATTCGTGAAGCGAAGGACAGTAAGGTTGCGGTCGGTCAAATCGCAGAGGCACTCAACGATATGCTTCACTACAACACGGAAGTCAGGATTGCCATTGAGCCGAAGCCAAATGAGCCGATGGACCAAACCTATATCCCGACGACCGGCCACGCCGTTGCTATCGGCTATCTTACGGA
>JAUWLI010000275.1 GCA_030613765.1 Phycisphaerae bacterium | reverse complement strand
AAGTCGGGTTAATCAGATTGTCCTCCACTGTGGCCTCGAAAACTTCATTGATAACCACAGCCTCGTCCATACCGGCCTCATCCAATTCAAGCTCTCTTGCCTTTGCCCGGATAGCCTCGATGTCATCAATTTCACACCCGCTGTACTCTTTCAGCAGTTCCGCATACCGCACCCGACGCCACGGCTGCGCATAATCTATTGTCATATCCCCGAATTCAATCTGCTCACCACTGCAGTATTTTTCCACTAACAAACAAACAATCTCCTCAGTCAAATCCATCATCACGTTGTAATCGGCGTAGGCCTGGTACAATTCCAGCATTGTAAATTCCGGATTATGCTGCTTACTCAAACCTTCGTTGCGGAAATTGCGGTTTATCTCAAAGACCTTTTCCATCCCACCGACCAGAAGTCTCTTAAGAAACAGCTCCGGTGCAATTCGCAAAAATAAATCCAAATCAAGTGTATTATGATGCGTTACAAAAGGCTTGGCTGCCGCTCCGCCGGCTATTGTTTGCATCATGGGTGTCTCAACTTCCAGAAAGCCCCGCTTACAAAGAAACTCACGAACTGTAGCCAAGATGGCACTGCGATTCTTAAACCGCTCCATTACTTCAGGATTCGCCCACAAATCCACATATCTCTGTCTGTAACGCAGGTCGATATCTGACAGACCGTGAAACTTCTCCGGCGGCTGGCGCAAACATTTGCTCAGAACCCGAATGTCATCGGCCCATATAGTAATCTCACCGGTCCTGGTCTTACCCAATTGGCCCCCGGCACCGATTAAATCACCAAGATCGAGCAACTTGGCAAGCGGCCATCCTGACGCGTCGGGACCAAGCAGCTTTTTGCTCAAACCAACCTGGATTGTCCCGCTCCAGTCCCGAAGAGTAATAAAAATCAGCTTTCCGATGTCCCTCAACAGCACTATCCTGCCGGCACATTTGGCCGTGCCCTCTTCGCCGGCGATGATACCACCCTTCTCAGCCTCGCGCAAACAGGGTCTGCCTTTGATGTCTTCTGCCAGCTCAGCCCCGTCATATCTACCCCCATAAGGCTCGATGCCTAATGCCTTAATCTGGCTCAGCTTCTCCTGCCTTTGCCGCTCAAATCGACCCTGACGTTCTAAACGCAATTCAGAATCCTTTCCTGTATCTTCCTTGCCTGTCAAATCCACACACTCCCTAAACCTACACCTTAAGACTTACTTGCACTCGAAACCAGAGAGTCGGCTTGAATCAACTTGCTCTTAATAACCAACACACCAACCGCCAACTGTGGGTCAGCCGCGATGGTCTCTTCGACCGTATGTTTTTTCAGCGCCGCACTGCTCTTGTCATGGCTGGCCTGAACCAGCACGTTATTATCCCGCTGTATCTGGCTCATTTTCCTAATCTCATCGTTTCTCAACTTGACTTCGATATCCGGCCCGACGCCCCAATCATTTCTGCCCTCCTTTTTCATTGCGTCCCGGCTTTCAACCCTCTGGCCAGAGGGTAAATGATAATACGCCATCGTATATTTTAGACGAGCACCTGCTTTAGGAAGTTGTGTTATACCCTGTACACTGCCTTTGCCATGCGTCCTTTCACCAACCAGAATCGCCCGCTCATGTTGATCATCCGCTAATGCACCAGCAACAATCTCAGAAGCACTCGCCGAGTAGGAATTTATCAGCACAACGAGGGGGTATTTAGGATGCGTTTTCCCCTTGCGCGCCGATAAATAAGTCCACAAACCCCGGGGACGGGTGCTCACTATCAATCCTTCTTCGATGAACTTGTCAGTCACCGCAACAGCGCTATCTAAAAGTCCCCCCGTATTGAATCGCAAATCCAGAATCAATCCCTTTAGCCCTTCTGCCTCAAGCCCCGTCAGAACTTTTTCCAGGGCATCTGCGGTCGCTCCTGAAAAGCTCGTTATCCGTACATAACCGATTTTGTTCTCCTCATCAATCATATACAGCCGTTTGCCAACTGCCGACCTCTGCCAGCCGCGGATTGTAGGAACAATTATCCTGGCTCTGGTTATGGTTATTTCCTTCGTTTTATCTTCGCCGGGCCTTTGTATCGTCAACTCCACCTCGGTACCAGGAGGACCCGTAATCGTCCGAACCGCACACGTAAGGGACATGTCCTTCGTTTCAACACCATCAACCAGCTCTATCACGTCACCTGCATCCAGACCCGAGTTGTACGCCGGCGTATCCGGCAGAAGACTTGCAACCGTCAATAGCCCCTTTTGTTTCGATATCTCAATACCTATACCCGTAAATTGATTGGTCATCATCTTTTCAAAATCCTTCACCTGCCTCGGCCAAACCATAACCGTATAACGATCAAGCGCAGACAACGCGGCTTCTGAAAATTGTGCAACCAATATTCGCCTCGGCAATTGAGCTGTTACTTTGTTCAATTCCAGGACCTTATCAAAAACATCTATAAATTTACTCTTAGTCACGCCAGTCTGGGATTGCTCAACTTCATCCAAAATCGCCGCCAGACCAACTGACCAGGCAGATAGCTGTTCACTATCCGGTGGAGAAAAGGGTTCTTTGGAAATCTTGTCCGACGAGACCATATCCGGGCTCTCTGATATGTCTGAAAATGACAACGCCATCACGTCACCCAGCAACTCACACCGCCGGATAGCCTTCGTCGCCATTTGCCGATAATCAATAATGTTAACGTAATAACGTTTCAGGGCTTCAATCGCCCACTCAAACAACTCCTTCTTCACGCCCGCATAACGCTCAGAGCGGCTCTCACACGAGCTATCTTGAAAAGACGCCACAATAGCGGCCTTATCCAAAAGCTGGTCCGCATGTTCCGAATACACCTCATTGTTTGGGTCGAGGACCTGCAGCCAGGAGTAGCAAGTTGTGTATGCTTCAAGCCACTTGCCCTTTGACTCGAATTCAGCAGCCCTTTTTATCGCTCTTTGAAAAGTATCCTCTACAAACGACTCAGAAAGAAGCTGCTCTTTTTGTGCCTCATCCGCAAACTCACGGGCCTTGGCAATGAGCCCAAGCATCTTCAGAACATCATTTACATCATTTACGTCATTGCTGTCCGTCCCGGCTCGGAACTTTTCCAGCTCAGCTAATTGCTCCTTGTACGCAACTTCACGAGCTAACTGACGCCGCTCTTTTATGTCCTCGTATTCATCGATAATCTTAGCCAATCGGCCAAGCCGTGAATTCTCGACTACCACCTTGTCGGCTGCGTCAAACTTACCCTGGTAAATCAGCTCACAAGCCACGTCCACAGCAACGGATTCCGTTGATTCACTTTTTCCAGCTTCAACGGCCGCCGGATGAGCTGCAATCACCGCTTTGGCAGTTCCAGCAATCCCCCCGAAAGCATGGCCATAAACTGCTGACAAAAAAACAACTAACGTTAACATAATTCTCTTTTTCATATTTCACATCTCGTAATTAGTACCTCGTAGTTATCAACACGCCTCCTGCAACGCTTATCATACAAGCAACAGAGCGCGGGCAACAAAATCAACGACACTCTGCCGCCTTCCCGGCACAACCTACAACGTGCAGCTTGTGCTTGACCATTTCCTTAATAGCCTCTCTACCCGGGCCAAGGTATTTACGCGGGTCGAACTCACTTGGTTTTTCGGCAAAAACCTGACGTATCTTTGATGTTAATGCTAATCGAAGGTCCGTATCGATATTGACCTTGCACATCCCCATTTTTGCCGCCCTGCTGACCATATCCTCCGGAACACCCATTGCATTGGGCATTTGGCCGCCGTATTTGTTGATAAGGTCCACAAATTCCTTCAGGACGCTGCTTGAACCATGCATGACCAGGGGATAACCAGGCAGCCTTTTCTGAATCTCCTCTATCACGTCGAATGCAAGTGTGGGTGCTGTTTTGAACTTGTAGGCGCCATGGCTTGTCCCGCAGGCAATAGCTAAAGAGTCGCAACCACTTTTCTCGACGAATTCCTGAACCTGATCAGGGTCCGCCACGTGTTTGCTAACATCGTCGACACCAACAACGTCCTCTTCGATTCCGCCCAACTGGCCCAGCTCAGCCTCAACTACCACGTCCCTGGGGTGTGCATACTCAACCACCTGCTTCGTAGCGGCAATGTTTTCCTCAAACGGCTTCGATGAAGCATCTATCATCACAGAAGTAAAGCCCGCATCCACGAATTGTTTACATGTCTCAAATGTGTCCCCGTGGTCCAGGTTGATTGCGATAGGAATGTCTGGATTTTCCTCAACAACAACATCAATGATGGCCCTTAAATAGCTCAGACTCGCATATTGACGACCGCCTCGCGATACCTGCAGGATAAGCGGCGCCTTCTC
>JAUWLI010000087.1 GCA_030613765.1 Phycisphaerae bacterium | reverse complement strand
CCAAACCACTTGGGGCTCGGGAACTCCAAAGGACGGAGTCGAACGCTTTTGGAGGGACTTGATTGCCGGTACAGCTTCCTGCCGTTTTCACCGTCCCGGTGGTGGAATCGGTTTGAACAACACGGCAAAAGCCTGCATTCTCTCTGCGCGAAAGGCTGAAAAGCTTGTCAAGTTCTGGCAAGTCCGGCCCCACATGGACCTTCTCAGCAATCGTGAAGATGATGAAGCCTATCTTGCAGCCGACCCTCGCAGGAAATACGTCCTCTTTTTCACAGATGGTGGCTCGGTTGGCCTGAATCTAAAAGGATACAAAGGCAGGTTTCAGCTTCGCTGGATAGATGTCCGAACAGGCAATTGGGCGGATAAAAAGACCATCACCGGTGGCAAAGTTGTAACGATCAACGCCCCGGACAAAGGTCCCTGGGTAGCAGCAATCGTTAGGCAGTGATTGGCTGATGACAGAGTTATGCACAATTTTTCCCTTGTATCCCATAGTCGTAACCTGTAAAATCATTACTTCAGTTTTCGTAACTAAACAACTAAAACAATAACAAAGGGGAAGAAAATGGCAGAAAATAACCTCATTCAAAGACGTCAGTTCCTGAAATCCACCGCGGCCGCCGGAATCGGATTAATCATTCTACCGAGCGGCACACTCTCCGGCGCAAATGCGCCCAGCAATAAGCTAAACGTGGCCCTGATTGGTGCCTGGGGCCGGGGCCGCGCCCACCACGGCCCCATCTCCAGCGAAAATGTCGTGGCCCTGTGCGACGTCGACGAGAACAAAATGGCCCAGGCCGCCAAGAAATTCCCCAAGGCAAAACAATACGTCGACTGGCGCAAGTGCCTTGAGCAAAAGGACCTCGATGCCGTAGTTTGTTGCACCACCGACCATACTCACGCCTTCGTCGCCAACTGGTCGCTGAACCGCGACCTGCACGTCTTTTGCGAAAAGCCGCTGGGCAACACAGTGGAAGAGGCACGCGTGGTTCGCGCGACATATCTAAAGAAGAAAAATAAACTGGCTACGCAGGTCGGTACCCAGCGCCACGCCCAGCCCAACTTCGAGCGTGTACGCGAGCTGGTAAAAGACGGAGCGATTGGTGAGCTGACGGATGCGTATGCATGGGGCAACCGCCAGATTCGCAGGCCCGGCTATCTGCCCGCCAAAGGCCAACCCCCCAAGAATCTCCATTACGACCTGTGGATTGGACCATCCCCATGGCATCCTTACAATCCCGGCTACTTCGGCGGCTGCCTCAGTTGGAACATGTACTGGGACTTCGGCAGCGGCCAGATCGGCGACATGGGAAGCCATACGATCGACCTGGTGTGGAACGCGATTGACGCGGGTCGTCCGACTACGGCCAAAGGTGAGGGCCAGGAGTTCAATCCTGAAGTCACTCCCGTCGAACTGCATACATCTTTCGATTTCCCGGCCAACGATTGGCGCGGGCCTATCAAGGTACACTGGTATCAGGGCGGCATGATGCCGCGGTCGCCGAAGAACTACGTCGATTTGAATAAAATCGGACATGGTGCGATGTTCAAGGGCACCAAGGGCTATATTGTCTGCGATTTCGGTTCGAGGATTGTGCTGCCCTTCGGCAATGATGCGGACCTGACCTACTATAAGGGTCGGGACAAGAAAGACGTGATTCCGCCGCTGGGTCACTTCCAGAAAGAATGGATCGATGCCTGCAAGGGCGATCTGAAAACACATTGCGATTTCGACTACGGTGGAACCGCGATCGAGATGATGCTCCTGGGGTTGGTGGCCTATCGCGTCGGCAAGAAAATCAACTACGACGGCAAAAACGGTCGCGTCACCAACAGCGATGAGGCCAATGGGCTGCTGAGCAAAGAGTACCGCCCCGGCTGGACTCTCAACGGCTAAGGCAACGCCCCAAATGAGTCTAAATTACGACACGCTGCACCGGATCCTCCTGTGCCAATCAAGCTCTGCCCTTGTAGCACCTGCCGTTGATATCAGGTGCCTTCTATCAGATGGACAATTTTAGTGCGCGCGCATTGTATCTTATTAGGTAGGCTGCCCCTTGTAGATATTTACTTTGCCGGCTCTTATTTATTATGGTAACATTTCCCCGGTTCTATATGGACCCGCAATGTACATAACTGCCAATATGTAATTGTTGACAGGATTTTCGAACCCGACAGGTGGCCATGGTGTCCCCGCTGGTGGCGAATGCCTTTTGATAAGGGAGCTGTGAAATGAATGGAATGTCGATGAATGTACGGATTCGCCTGAGCGTGATGATGTTTCTGCAGTACATGATGTTTGCAGTATGGTCGGTGCCCCTGGCGGCCTATCTCACAAATATGGGGGTCGAGGGCATCTACAAGGCCACAATCCTCAGCACGATGGCTCTGGGCTGTCTGGTCGCGCCGATCATCTGTATGATCGCTGACCGTCACTTTGCCAGTCAAAAGGTCCTGGTCGCACTGAATCTCGGCTGCGCCGTGCTGTTCTTCCTCGCCGCCCGGCAGACCAATCCGATGTCGCTGTTCATGATCCTGCTGTTAGGGATGTTCTGCTACATGCCGACGTGGAGCCTGACCAATGCCATCGCCATGACCCACGCGCCGTCGGAGAAGTTCCCACAGATTCGCGTCTTCGGCTCAATCGGCTGGGTGGCCTCCGGTGTTTTCAGCTTTGTGGCCGCTTGGAAGATGTTCGGCCAGACCAAGATCGACGGCACGAGTATTCCCTTGCTATGCGGTGCGGGAACAGCGCTTGTGACAGCGCTGATCAACCTGACACTGCCCGATACCCCACCGCCGGCCAAGGGTAAGGAATCCTCCATTGTTGACGCCTTGGGGTTGCGGGCCATGACCCTGTTGAAAGACTTTAACTTCGCGCTCTTTGTCCTGGTTTCCATGTTCGTGATGATTCCTTTCACCATGTACTGGTCCTACGGTTCTCAGTTTTTTCTGGACATGGGCTTCGAAAAGATCACGATTACCATGAATTGGGGCCAGGCCGTAGAAATGTTTGTTATGCTCCTGGTGCCGATTGCCCTGGCTCGTTACGGCGCCAAGTGGACGATGATTGTCGGACTCATTGCGTTGTTGGTGCGCTACATCGCTTTCTGGTTCGGCGGTCTGTACGATCAAACGCTGCTCTATTATGTCGGCATTCTCGTTCACGGCGTGATATTCGGGTTCTTCTTTGTCGGAGGACAGGTCTATGTTGACAAGAAGGCCCCAAAGGAGATTCGAGCACAAGCCCAGGGACTGATCGTCTTGGTTTGCTTCGGCCTGGGCATGTTGATCGGCAACTTCACCAACGGTGCATTCATCGACTACAATGCCGCCAAATCAGAACCTGTGGTTGCCGAATATAAAATGCCCACGACGTCTCCCTCCGAGAGATCAACGGTTCCCAATGCGGGCCTATCCGCTGTCAGGCTCTATGGTCGTGCGCTTTCAGACGTTGAAGTAAGCATCCTCAATGCCCGCGATTTTCTGGAGGACGTCAAGAAAGTGGAACGACTTACCAACGCTGCTTCTGAGCCGGTCAGCCTGGCGGACGGATTGCTGGCCTCGGGAGCTGATCTTTCCGCCCTTGCAGGCACGACACCGCAAGCCGGCCTGACCTTCTCGGCAGTTGTCAGTCTGCCGGAAGGTAAAGACCCCATCTCGGGGACATTGTTCGCCATAGGCGTCGGCGACGATGCGATGGTCCTCGGCGTAGAGGACGACAAGCTTTTTTGGCGAGCCGGCGCCAGCACGATTGCCCAGAGAGTGGCCATGGACCGCGGCAATGACGACGCCGGCAATCCCAAGAGCGTCCATATCACGGCTACCTACGATGGCAAGCTTATCAAGCTGTATACGGACGGCATCCTCTACAGACGAGTCGACTGGACTACGATCTGGCTTATCACCATGGGCATCTCTATCGTATTGCTTGCGGTGTTGGCGGTCTTCTTCCGGGATGATATGATAAAAAAAGGCGGGCCGGTGACGGACTCACAAAGTCCTGATATAGAGCAGTTGAAGGAATCATAAGCCCAGCTTGCAGAAGTTTGGCGGCATCGTGCTGCGTATAGCACGTGCCCTGTTCAATAAAGGATGGCCTTCATATTATCTAATTATAGGAGGATCACGCTATGAAAGACAGATTCACAAAAGAAAGATGGCTGGTAGCCGGTTTGCTTCTGGGTGGCTTACTATTGTGTCTGGCTTCGACATTGGACGCAGCCATGAAAAAGCCTGCCCCCGCCCCGGACCCCACCGACGGAAAGTTAAGGATCATCTGCTTCGGCGGACATCCCGACGACAACGAGTTTCGCGCCGGCGGTGTAGCGGCCATGTGGGCCGCACGGGGACATCACGTCAAGTTCGTCTCATGTACGAATGGCGATATTGGTCACTGGGGTATGGCAGGCGGCGCCCTGGCCCAGCGACGCACGGCTGAGGTCCAGCGCTGCGCAGAAATCTTCGGCATCGAAACCGAGGTCCTTGACATTCACGATGGCGAGATTATGCCGACACTCGAAAATCGCCAAACTATTGTCCGCCTGATCCGCAAGTGGCGTGCAGACATTGTCATGTGCCATCGTCCGAATGACTACCATCCGGACCATCGATATGCGTCACTGCTGGTTCAGGATGCCGGTTACATGGTCACAGTGCCGTTCTTCTGTCCCGGCACGCCCTACCTAAGACGAAATCCTGTGTTCCTGTACTATCAGGACCGCTTCCAGAAACCAAATCCGTTCACGGCAGACATTGTTGTAGGCATCGACAAAGTGATCGACAAGAAACTGGCAGCGGCCCTGGCGCTGGCATCGCAGACATTGGAAGGTGGCTGTGGAGGATCGGAGCGATTGTATCCCGATGACCCGGCCAAACGAAAGGCCCGCGAGCAGGAGGTTCGCCGGCGCTTTGATCGTCGCTTCGCCGGCACCGCTAATCAGTTCCGCCAACAGCTCACAGATTGGTATGGAAAGGAGCAGGCCGCTAAGATCAAGTATGCCGAGGCATTTGAAATCTGTGAATACGGCCGACGTCCGTCAGAGAAGGAGATTCGCAAACTTTTCCCGTTCCTGGCCAATCCATAATGGATGCAGCAGGCTCCGGATTCAAAGCTGTAGTAAGTGCGAGCACCTTGTGGATAAATTCACTACGGCAGTCACGCTTTTACACGATGCGATATGCAGCCTATGTTCAGAAAAATCAGAGAAGTTGAGGTTAATATGGGTATTCGAAAATTTACTCGTCGCCAGGTTTGTAAAGCACTGGCTTTTGCTCCCTTAGCTGCGAGCCTTACTACGACTCCGATATCAGGTAACGAGCGTACTTTCAGGCTGAGATACATTGTTGCATCAAGTATGTACGGCCGGATGAAGCTTTCGGAAATTCTACCAGAGGTTCGAAGGGCCGGTGCTGAGTATATTGATATCTGGCCCGAGGGTCATGCCAACCAGCGCGAACAAATCGAAGAAATGGGCAATCAGCAGTTCGCAGCGATGCTGAAGCGACACCGCATCAAACTCGGCATCCTGACGCGATATGACCTTGGGCCATATAATCTGAAAGACGAAATGCGGGTGGCCAAAAAGCTCGGTGGTTCCATGGTTGTCTGTGGCAGCCGTGGGCCGGGAAATCTCAAGGGTGATGCTTTGAAGACTGCTGTCAAAAAGTTCATCGAGAAAGCCAAACCTCAAATTGACGCCGCCGAGCAGGCCGGAATCACAATTGGCATAGAAAATCACGGCAATAGCTTGATTCAGTCCCCCGACTCCATGAGATGGTTCGCCGAGTTCTCCACTTCCGGGAATATAGGTATTGCGCTGGCTCCATATCATCTGCCGCAGGAACCGGAACTGATCGCTCGGTTAATTGAAGACCTTGACAAGGGCCTCGTACACTTCTATGCGTGGCAGTATGGAATGGGTTGCCACAAGAAGCTTCCCAAGGAACAGGAACTGCTGCAAATGCCGGGACGCGGCAAACTGGATTTCGTACCGATTGTATCCGCATTGAAGAAAATTAATTACCGCCGCTGGACCGAGGTCTTTATGCATCCTGTGCCGCGTGGGGTCCCAATCCGACAAACTGCGACACAGGTTACTGCCGAAATCAATCGCTCCCGCCTGTATCTTGAAGCCTGCTTGAAAAAGTGCTGATGTCACTATTTATAAATTGACATAGTCATTAGGTCGGATTATGGAGAACAAAGGATGAGTGGAAAAATTATTCTTAGGTTATTATATATAACTGTTTTGAGTTTGCCAACAGCAGTCCATGCGGAAATCCCTCTGGCTATTGGCGACCAAAGACAGGTTTTCATCGATGGACGCTTCGTCCGGGAGCCCCGCGGTGTGGAACTAATCGTTCACAAGCCTCGTAAGACCGCACAAATAGTAATTGCGTGTGAACGCCCGTGGGAGCAAAGGATGGGCCAGTACCACTCGGTACTATACGAAAACAAAACCTATCACATGTGGTACACCGTATATGGCGGAGCGGACAGCAACGCTGTCCCCGTAAGGAGTATTGCCTATGCGAGGTCCTCCGACGGCATCAATTGGGAAAAGCCGGACCTGGGCCTTGTCCAAATTTACGGCACCCGCAAGAATAACATCGTACTGGGACACGGCTTTGGAGGTATCAAGGGAGCTACACACGGCTGCATGGTTTTTTTAGATCCTCTCGCACCATCGGACCAGAAATTTCGCCTTGTCTCAAATCCGCAGGAGCTTGGCAAATACCTGCATATATTCTCTTCTGGCGACGGTATACACTGGAAGTTGACGCACCGCGATGTTATTAAGTTCCGCGGCGAAAGGCATCACCTCGATTCACAGAACGTAATATTCTGGGATGAACGGATCAAAAGATATGTCGCCTATGTTCGGCGCAATCTCCGTCCTTTTGGTTCGCAGGGCCGCAGTGTGGCACGGGCCGAATCCAAAAGCCTGTCCCGGTTCGCCGATGTCGAAGATTGCTCAGTTGTATTGGGATTTGATGCTGAAGACCCGAAGCACTATGACCCGGTCAATAAGACAAAAATCCAGGTAGCTGATTTTTATACAAATGGCACCTTCAAGTATCCGTGGGCGCAGGACGCGTATTACATGTTTCCATCCGAGTATTTTCATTACATGACGTTTCTGAAGGACTTCCGCAGGGGCCAACCGGTTAACGCCGGCTCCCTGGATGCCCGCTTCGCTGCCAGCCGTGACGGCATCTCCTGGAAAAGATACGACAGAAGACCCTTTGTAGAGCTGGGCATGAAGCACGAGTGGGATTCCAGGAGTATTTATATGGCCTATGGAGTATTACCGGGTGATAACGAAAACGAGATGTTTATGTATTACTACGGCAGCAATACGCTCCACGGCTGGGACAGGGATGACCAACACAGAGAACGAAATAAACGCCTGCTGCGCCGGATCGGTGGAGCACCGGAGACTGAGGTACATAGCATTAGCCGTTTGGTCATTCGCCGAGATGGATTTGTCTCGATTAAGGCCGATTATACCGGTGGCCGGTTCCTGACACCCCTCTTAAGTTTTACCGGTGATGAACTGGTACTGAACATTAACACATCGGCAGTGGGCCAGGTACAGGTTGAAATTTTGGACGAGGACAACAAGCCAATACCCGGCTACACGCTCGAAGACTGTGACCAAATCTATACAGCCAATGAAATCAACCGCGTTGTGAAATGGAACGGCAAAAGCACGGTGGCCAAATTAATCGGCAAATCGATTCGGCTGCGTTTTGTCATGCGCGATGCAGATTTATACGCCTTTCAGTTCAGACACCAAAAAAACGTTGATTAGTATTATTAGAACCGACTAAGCTCTGCCCTTGTAGCACCAGTGGCACAGCGGCGTAGCTTAGCAAGGATATACATTTGTTATATGGTAAAAGGAGATAAGGCTAATGGAAAGGAAAAATCACATGATAAATCGCAGGCAATTTCTACAAACCACCGGCCTTTTAACAATATCTGCTATGGCTCCAACATTGCAGGCGGCAAAAGCAAAGCGGCCCAACATACTGCTTATAACGACCGATCAGCAATTTGCAGATGCCCTTAGCTGCACCATGGGCCGCGATTATATCGAAACGCCGAATATTGACAGCCTCGCGGCCGGCGGGATGCTGTTTACAAAGGCCTATTGTGCAAATCCATTATGCGTGCCGAATAGAACTTCGATATTTACCGGCAGATATCCCCACGAGCATGGTAAGCAGGTCAATTCGACAAAAGCAATCGACGCAAAAGAATTTCCGAATATTGGGATGGTGCTTCGAAAGGCAGGGTATGTTACCGGTTATTTCGGCAAGTGGCATTTGCCATATCCCTTTAAAAAAGCTACTGCCCAAAAGAGTGGTTATGACCAGAGATTTGATGCCCTGGACTATAAAATTGCAGCGCCGGCTATTAAGTTTATTAATGACAATAAGAACAAGCCTTTCTTTGTTGTTTTCTCTTTGATGAATCCCCACAATATCTGTCAGTACGGCCGAAGCCAGTCTTTGCCTGATGGTGATATAGGAAAAGTACCCCCCGCCGACAACTGCCCCCCTGCCCCGGCGAATCTTGAAAAAGCGAAGAATCAGTCTGACGCACTTGAGGCTGTCTGGCAGGCAAGATTAAGAGCAAAAGATAAAAAAAGGAACATAAGGAAGTTCGCCCCGCTGGACAAGTGGGATGCCGATGACTGGCGAAAGTATCGCTGGGCATATTACCGAATGGTGGAGCTTGCAGATAAAGAAGTAGGTAAAATCCTTGCAGCTCTTAAAAAACTAAGGCTTGAAAGTAATACGGTGATAATCTTCACCTCTGACCATGGCGATGGTATCGGAGCGCATCGATGGGCGCAGAAGAATATGTTCTATGATGAGACCGCCAGGATACCTTTTATCATCAGTCAGAAAGGTACAACTAAACCCGGCACGAGTGATTTCCTGGTCAATAACGGCCTCGATATTATGCCCACAATCTGTGATTACGCCGGCGCAAGGGTCCCGGAAAAATGTAAAGGAATGAGTCTGAGGAACATCGCAGAAGGCAGCAAGCCCAGGAAAAAAAGAAAATATGTCGCGTGTTCAACTCGTTTTGTTCAGGACCTTCGCGCCGACGGCAAATCCATCAATCTCGAGGGCAGAATGATACGCACCCGAGATTATAAATATTATATCTTCGACCAGGGCAAACAGCCTGAGATGCTGATAGATATGAAAAACGACCCCGGCGAGATGGAGAACCTGGTAGGTAATCCCGATTACAAAAAGGTCCTTGACGAACATCGCGAAATTTTTGCTGAATATAAAAAAGAAACCGGTGACAGCTTCTTATCGTAGGCTAATAGCGTGTGCAAAAAAACTTGTCTGCCTGAGGCAGTTGCGCACCCAGCCAAATTTCCTGTTGATATCTGCACAATAGCACCATAAAATCACTGGAGTCTTGTGTCAAAGGTAGCATTATGGATATTGTTATATCGGGCAGGAGAAACAAAATGAAACGGTTTACAGTAATATCAATTACAGTCCTTGTGCTTACCTGCGTAGTTTCCCACGCTAAAGCAGATGAACTGGCGGATGAGTGTTTCTCGGAACTCCCCTTTGGCTGCTTTGTTACTAAGTCTATCGCGGTCTCGCGGGATCAGACGGCAACCATTGCCAAGAGGCTTGGTGCTTCCATCGAGAAGTTGTCCAACACATACCTGACCGTGCATGGGACACCCATTCAGGTGAACATCCTCGATGCGGCAACGGAAGCTGACGCTGAAAAACTCTATACCATCATTTCAAACATGAAGGGACATCCCGCCTTCTG
>JAUWLI010000306.1 GCA_030613765.1 Phycisphaerae bacterium | reverse complement strand
GCTTCGCTGCAGGTGGGCCTGCCGGGCGGGAATAGAGACAGCCATCGGCGTACTGAACGAGGACCTGAGAGAAAGTGACAACCTGACCGAGCTTTGGAGTGACAATAACGAAGATTTTAATGATGTAAGTCTTGAGAGGTGCTGGTTTTCGGTCAAGGTTATAGATGAGTCGAGCAAATTAAACATAAACACTGTAACAAAGCAGCAGCTCCTGGAATTGCCTTATATGGAAGAGGACATAGCCGATGCGATTATAGACTGGCGGGACGGAGACGATACTCCAAGCGCGGAGGGTGTTGAAGGCGGGTATTATGAAAATCTGCCGATTGGATATGCAATCCGCAACGGTCCCTTCAAAACTATACGTGAGCTGCTGCTGGTTAAAGGTGTTACCGAGGAGTTGTTCTATGGAGAAGACACAAACTTCAACGGCCTGCTGGACTATAATGAGAAAGATGGTGACGAAAGTCCACCCACCGATGACAGAGACGATGTTCTGGATGTGGGATGGATTGCCTATCTGACTTGCTATTCGTACGACACGAACGTAGATGCTGAGGGCAATCAAAAGGTTAATATCAACCAGGGTAATGAAAGGCAACTGCAAAGCTCTTTAGGGATAAGCAGATCTCAAGCCCAGTGGATTGTCGAAAAACGCCAGAATAACAATTTCACCAGCATCGCTGACCTGATAGATAATAGCAGCTCGCAGCAGTCTCAACAAAGTTCGCAACAAAGTTCCCAGCAGAGCCCACAACAGAGTTCGCAAAGGGGTCCGCAGAGTGGTCCGCAAAGCGGTTCACAAAGCAGTTCACAAAGTGGTTCGAACCAGGCCGAACCTTTGGATTTACAAACGTTCTATGAGATTGCAGACAAAATAACAGTAGATAGCGGCAACCAGATTGCCGGAAAAGTCAACATTAACACAGCACCGACAGGAGTTTTGTTAGCATTGTTGGGGGACAGCGAGGCAAATAAGGAGATTGCGGAGAATATAGTTGCCTACAGATCAGGCTTGACAGACGGGATGCAAAGTATCGCAGACTTGATGAGCGCAGGATTGGTGAATCAGAATACTTTTGCACAAATTGCAAATAATATTACCACCCGTTCAAACGTTTTCACTATTCGCTGTTCCGCAACAGCTGACAGAGGAGGAGTTAGCGGAACAACACTGCAAACAGAAGTGATCATAGATAGGAGCGAGTCACCATATACGACACTTTACTGGTATCAGGGAGCAAGTAATTAATGAACAATAATACTACTGACATAGGGACCAGGCGGTCCGCAATTGCGATAGCCAAAGATGGCAGCAAGCTTAAGGCTGTAAAGCTTCGTAAACAGGGTGGTCTTTTTGAAGTTCTATGGACAAAGAGCAGTGAAGCCGGCGATCTGGACTGGAAAGCATTTGAACTCGAGTGCGGTCTGGCCGCTGAGTCGACAGAACAAGAAAAGAACAGCGACGGCAAGATGGTAGTCGCCGGATTTGACTCAGCAGGTGTGGTTTTTTACCGCGTTGACTTACCCACGGTGTCAGAAGAAGAAATCGCGGCGATGGTCAAATTGCAGGCTGAAGCTCGGCTGCCGCTGCCCGCTGAGCAGATTCAACTGGCCTGGAGGGCCGACCAGGTACAGAATGGAAAAGTGCCTGTAACTATAGCGGCGGCGAGAAAAGAGCGGCTGCAGAGATTCGTAGAAAACGTACGCGGTTTCGGGCCTGAAAAAATACTATTAGACTGTGAAGCGATAGTAAAAACATGGAGAACATTCTTTTCCGGCGATGGTAGGAATGCTGTCGTTGTGAGCATGACAACACAAAATACGCAGGTTTGCCTAGCTCAAAACGGACAATTGACCAATGCTGTGGTCTTGGATACGGGAACGGAGGACCTTTCCAAAACAACCCAGGACCTGTTGGTACCCGGAGCCGGCGTGCTGACGGACCAGACCGAAACTATCGAGAGATTCGTCCAGGACATAAGGAGCGTATTGGAATTGTTTGGTTATGCCGGGCAGGCGGGATTGCCCGTATTTGTGCTCTCCGACGACAGCGCTGCGCACGAAGTCGTAGTTTCTTCTCTTAAGTCTGCGGGTTTGAATGTCAGAGCGGCTTATCCACGGATTGAAAAATTAGATGCCCGGACAAGGCTCCGTCCCGCCGATATTTACGAATATCGTGTGCCAATAGGTCTTGCACTTACGGCGATTGATGGTGATACAGACAGGCTTAATATTTTCGAGCACTTGTATTGCTCACCCAGCGAGGCAAAAAGCAAACATCGGTTGAATTCGACAAAGGCGGCTTTTGCAGTTGCCGCGGTTATGCTTGTCCTGATGGTTATCATTTCTTATGCTGTGGATGTCGTCAGCCCCCCTGCCATAGAAAAGCGTTTGGGCGGCACAGGACCCGGTTCTGTTGTCCAGCAGCTCAACGATCGACAAAAGTTAATCAAATCGGTTGCGTCACAAAGGCCCGATTTACTCGAACTGCTAAATCAAATACATACAAGTTTACTTTTTAGCGCTAAGTTGGATTTCCAAAGTGACTTGGATAAGAGTATTATCCCCGATGAACTGCTGCAAAAGTTTGAAGAAAACAAAACTCCACTTTCGCAACGCGCCACCGTCTCGGTTGAACAGGCAGGTATAAGATGGTTGACAACCAATCGGTCGAAGATGTACTCCATCAGGAAAGAGGGGGGCAGGCTAAACATTTATGATACAACCGCCAACGCAGGAATAACGTTGGACAAACTGGATTTTAAGCAAGGTCGACCGGTAAGTATAACCGCACAGACAAAAGACGCAGAGCAGATGTACAAATTCCAAAAAAGCCTGCTGGCCATCAAGGGAATAACGGATGTAAAGATACAAAATCCAAGCAGAGACAACAAAACCAAGAAGCTCAAATTCACTATGACTTTTAATTACAAGAATTTTACTAAAAAGAGGACACGTAGATGAGGAGACTAAACCAAAAAGAAATACGTACGCTGAAATTCGGCGCTGTATGTGCAGTGGCCATCGTGACGTTGACATTTGCAACCAAGTGGCTTGGGCATTGGAAGCAGGTCAGAGGCAAGACTGCGGGTATAAATAATAAATTAGAAAATATCGATGTCAGCGACGCTAAGCGAGCCGGCTTGATGTCAATTGTGCCCGTCTTTGAGATGCCGGAAAAGGAAGAGACCCAAAAGTTTCTATTCAGAGATAAGTTTAACGAGCAATTAAAAAAGGCGGGAATTAAAAGTGAACCTCTTCAGATTCTGCCTGCTGCAAAGTCACCGGTGGCCGGGTATAAGTTACTGCGCTTGAAATGCAGCGCCAAATGCAGGTTCGCACAGGCACTCGACCTGCTTGCCAACCTGAAGGAAAATCCCTATCTGGTAGGGATAGAAGAGTTGAAAATAGAATGCGACCAAAAGAAACGACAGGACGTCAAGCTGGATGTAACGGTATCTACATTCGTTAAATAAGATAAGGATAGCTTATGAAACTTGATTATTTGAAAAACAATCATTCAAAAAACAACAAGAACATTGTCTCGGTTGGATTGCTTGGGATTTCGGCGTTTATGGGTGTCCTGATTTTGATTAAGGTGACAGGCTTTTTCGCTGCCCCGGCCAGGGCGGAGGATTTAGTCAAAAGAACAGTTGAACTCAGTAAGCCGGACCCCAACAATATGGAGAAATATTTTGCCAAATCCAAAGCGATTGCGGACCAGTTAAAGAAGAATAATTTGTTTGCGCCGCCCCTGCAGAAGAAGCACCCCGTAAGTAATGTACTCGGCATATTAGGCGATGAGGTATTGATAAAAGACAAGTGGTATAAAGCCGGTGCCAAGGTGGGCGATGCCAAAATTGTAGCGATTGAACCAACTCAAGTCAGAATCGAATGGGACGGTAATGAAAAAACCTTTATCCCGTTTGACGCAAAGGG
>JAUWLI010000288.1 GCA_030613765.1 Phycisphaerae bacterium | reverse complement strand
GACAAGGACAAGGTTGCAGTCAAACTTGTCGATAACCAGATACTGTTTAGCTGTGCCGACGTGGTGATAAGCTCGAATCTTGTCGAAGGCAACTTCCCGAAGTATGAAGATATTGTCCCGACCGATTACGACAAGAAATTGACACTGTCGACTGAGGCCGTACTAAGTGCCGTTCGCCGCTCGTCATTGCTGACCAGTGAAGAATCCAGGGGGATTAAACTCTCGATAGGAAAGGACACCATGGTGTTTTCCGGCAGGGCGCCTGAAACCGGCGATGCACAAGTCGACATGCCGGTCGATTACAAAGGCGAGCCGATTGAGATTGGCTTTAATCCACAATTCCTTATAGACGTCCTGCGGGTTATCAAAACGCCGGAATTCGAATTGGAATTAGGACAACAGGACAGGCCCGGCCTGATAAAAAGCGGACCTGATTTCCTCTATGTCCTGATGCCAATTAACCTGGGATAAGAAGCTAAAAGCTTTGGAATCCCGCAGTTTTTTATTTTTATGACCAATGAGGATGAACAATTACGTTGCGCTGTGAGGTGGCAAAAAAAACCACACATGGACAGAGCAGTCCGGTTAGGCGATGTCACCAGGGAGCTTATGGAGAATCGTATCTCGCCGCAGCAGGCAAGGTTTGGCCCAATAGCCGAACTCTGGAACCAGCTACTGCCGGAGGAGCTTCGTCGGCACTGCAAAATTGACGGCATCTCCGGCGGCCAGCTGAAAGTAATGGTGGATTTGCCCGCGTATATGTACGAGCTGCAATTATGCAGTTCAGAGCTTCTCAGCGAACTGCAGCAGCAATGTCCGCGAGCACACATAAAAAAAATTAAGTTCGTCGTCGGCTATAAAGCCCGGGCTTAGTGAATTTAGAAACTCGAAGGTAAAAAGGCAGGAGCGAAGAAATTTTTATCTCTTTCGTCCCACTCTACCCGATATAGCTAATAAGAGACATGAAAGACCACAAATACGACGCAAGTAACATAAAGATACTCGGGGGCATAGAGGCGGTACGCAAAAGGCCGGATATGTACATCGGTGACCGTGGAAGCGGAGGACTGCACCATCTGGTCTATGAGGTGCTGGACAACTCCATCGATGAGGCATTGGCCGGATTCTGCGAGAAGGTGACCGTGCGCATCCACGCCGATGGAAGCTGCACAGTCGAAGATAACGGCCGAGGAATACCGGTCGAAAAGCATAAAGAGGCCAAAAAAAGCGCGTTGGAGGTTGTGCTAACGACACTGCACGCCGGCGGCAAGTTCGACAGTAACAGTTACAAAGTGGCCGGCGGCCTCCATGGCGTAGGTGTCAGCGTTACCAATGCCCTCAGTGAATGGCTCGAAGCCGATGTCTACAGAGACGGAAAGCATTATCATTTCGAATGCGTCCGAGGTGTCGCAAAGGGACGGGTAAAGGAAATCGGCAAGGCCGACAAACGCGGCACAAGGATATCGTTCAAACCGGATGAGCAGATTTTCGGCGAAGCAGAGTTCGAATACGATACCCTCTTGAAAAGAATACGCGAGATGGCCTATTTGAATGCCGGCCTTCAGATTACCTTCAGGGACGATAGAAACAGTAAAAAAGAGATATTCAGGTTTGAAGACGGCATTAAGGCATTCGTCAAGCACCTAAATGAGGGCAAGGAAACACTTCACCAGGATGTCATATACCTGGCCAGAGAAGACACAGAAGCGATGCTCAGCTGCGAAGTAGCTATGCAGTACAACGACGGTTATACTGAAAATGTCTTGGTCTTCGCCAACAACATCCGCAATATCGACGGCGGCACACACCTCTCGGGCTTCAAAACGGCTCTGACCCGCACAATGAATTATTACGCCAAAAACAATAACCTGTTAAAGAACGGCCAATCACCGGCCGGCGACGACCTGAGGGAGGGGCTAACTGCGGTTGTGGCGGTAAAACTCGCCGACCCTCACTTTGAGGCACAGACAAAAGTTCGGCTGACCAATCCGGAAGTGGGCGGTTTCGTAGAGACCACCGTCAATGAACAGCTTGGCCACTTCCTGGAAGAGCATCCTCCCGAAGCAAAACGCATCTTGAACAAGGCCATCCAGGCCGCCGCTGCAAGAGAAGCCGCCAGAAAAGCACGTGAGCTGACCAGGCGAAAGGGTGCGCTGAGTACGTCCAACCTGCCCGGCAAATTGTGGGACTGTGCCAGCAAGGAAAAAGAGACAACAGAAATCTTTATCGTGGAAGGCGACTCAGCGGGCGGCTCGGCAAAGGCCGGCAGAGACAGATTCATCCAGGCTATCCTGCCATTGAAAGGAAAAATCCTCAATGTCGAAAAGGCCCGCCTGGAAAAAATGCTCGCCCACGACGAAATCCGAACCATAATAAGCGCTCTTGGAACCGGCATCGGTATCGACGAGTTCGATATAAGCAGGTGCAGATACGGCAAGATAATATTGATGACAGACGCCGACATCGATGGTGCCCATATTAGAACGCTGCTGCTGACGTTTTTCTTCAGGCAAATGCAGCAATTGTTTCTGGCTAATATGATTTATATTGCCCAGCCCCCTCTCTATGAGATTAAGGTCAAGGGCAAAAAGAAATCCGAATATATCCTCAGCGAAAATCAAATGTACAAAAGGATGATTGCTCGCGGCCTCGAAGGCACGGAACTTGTCATCACGGATGGAAACAAAAGTAAAAAAAGCAAAAAGACTAAAAAGTCCGCATCTACACGGGCCGCTTCAACGGTGCGAAAGCTTCAGGACAAGGAACTTTCGGCCCTCGTAAAGATCCTCGCAGAAGCAGAACGCATCATAACCGTTTTGAGCAGACGTGGTATTAAGTTTGTCGACTTCATACAGACCCATTATGATGGAAAGCAGCTCCCACGCTTTCGCATCTGTACCGAAGGTCGGGAGGAGATTTGTTACGAAGTGGAAGAGTATGAAAAGCGGGTCGACGAGCTTAAAGAGCGTACCAGGGCTTCGGCTTTGGAAGAGGAGGAAGATTCATTTGTTGCCGAGGAGCTTCACGAGGTATCGCGGATCAATGAGATAAACAAAACCCTCAAAAAGCAGTTCGGCCTGGACTTAAAAGACTTCCTCCTGAAAGCCGCCAAGTCCGTCTCAGGAGAAGCCCTTCCGACCAAGTTCCGCCTTATCAACGGCGCAGACAGTTACGACGTCGCCTCGCTCGGCGATATCTGCGCAGGAATAAGGCAGATTGGCGGCAAAGGAATTGAGATAAAACGCTTCAAAGGCCTGGGCGAGATGAACGCCGACCAGTTGTGGGATACGACTATGAATCCTGATACAAGGACGCTCCTGCGGGTGGCGGTCGACGATGCCGGCGAGGCCGACAGACTCTTCAGCATTCTAATGGGAGGCGATGTCGAAAAACGCCGAAACTTCATCCGCGACCACGCCCTTGAAGTCCAGAACCTCGACGTCTAAAAAGATAAAACCCCTCTTTACAAGTCCTCTTTCTCCAGTGCCCGCGCCTGTTCCGGAAGGCTTTGCATGGCCGCAAATGCTGCTTGCCATAAAACGGATGATTTGCAAAAAAAGGTAGGATAATAAAAATCCGCCAAAGGCGGATGCTTCTAAATGACTTACTTCTAATGGCGCCAAAAATCTGCGAGTAAACGTAAAATGTACCCATACAGGCGCCGCGGCCTCCATTTCACCGCTTACTGCCCCTGTTTTCGCAGGGCATACTCGTCCCTGCGAAAGTAAAGATAGGAACCTTCTTTATTCGCTGCTGACCATCTGTAAGCTGGCTAAGGCTACGAACTTGTCGTCCGCCAATTCAAAAACGCCGTCAAGCCCGGTTACCGTAAAGATGCCTTTGGTCGCCGGTGCTACGCTGCAAAAAACAAGCCGATGTCCGCAGTCGCCCACTAATTTGCGCAGCTTCAGCAGCTTGGATAGGCTCGAAGAGGTGACAATATCAACGCTGGAAAAATCAACTACCAGGTCACAATCGCCTCTGTCACGTATGATCTCGGTTACGGCTTTAAGCTCATCGCCCATTTCCGGTTCCTGCGGAAGGTCCACAAGAACAATAGTCTCCGACCAATTCTGGATGCCCATTATTAATCTCCTTGTTAATCAATACTGTTTTAGCAAATTCGAATTGTTTTATCGGCATAAATCTGGGCCGGGTTAAGCAAAATTGAATTTTTTACCGCAACACACCCTTAACTCGCTCC
>JAUWLI010000281.1 GCA_030613765.1 Phycisphaerae bacterium | reverse complement strand
AAGTTAAAATAACTATGCTTCGGCCACACACCAAAGCATCTTATTGATTTCACCAGGTATCGAAAATCCTCGTCTTCTGTGTATTCCATACCCGCCCCAAACAACCTCCTACGAAAAAAGAATATATAAATATTCCCTGGCTCAAAAGCAGAACCTATGTTGCCTTCCAGATTTTCTCTCGGGGATCTCCAAAATACGCTGTTTGCGGCAAAGAAACCCAAGACTCCAACTATTAAGAATACAACATTTGCCCCGGGATTGTCAACTATTTTTCCCCCATTTTATGGGCCTATTAAAGGCATAACCGGCAGCAACTAGACTTCAATCTGGACTGAATGCGACTTGCGTACCATAATCACGTCAAAACCACGATGAATCGCTTTCTCCTGATGTAATTGCATGTTACATGATTATAGTTATGACTGTTAAACAGATTTGAGCTTGGTGTGTATCTTTGAACGATGAGGTATGTCAAAGAAATAGTAATCAGCTTCCGAATTCCTACTTTTGGTACTTTTCCAAATGATAGCCATATCTAATTTGGTTATCTTGAAGATTCGTATTTCAACCGTATTTTCGGCTGTATTTGGAGTTTCGTTTGTAAGCTGGTTTGTAAGTGCCATTTTTAGGTATTTGTAAGTCCAATTAATAAAATAAGTTACGTCTTTGAAGCAGCGGACTATCAATCCGATGCAATATTCTCCCTCAAAGGCCCGAGATACTGCAGGTCACGCCAACATTGCCACTATATCGGTTTATACGCACGTTGTCAGCGATGAAGATGGGCCGGGAGATTTGTTTGATTTTTAAGTAAATCGTTTGACTGTAACTTACTTAGCCCTAACAGGGATTGGGCTGTCTCACGACTTTCTATGAGACTGCTATGGTAAAAAGGGCTGCAGGGTTTAAAATAGCAACCCTTTAACATAACATCAGATTATAAAAGATCATTATGGTGGTGGAGGTGGTGGAGACATTATCGTTACGAAGCTCCAGGTGGTACCCGTGATTGTCCGATAGTCACTAACCTCATTAATATGCCAATAGTACTTTGTGTTATAAGCCATCGTGCCGGGATCAAATTTTGTAGCAGTCTGGTTACCTTCTCCTAAAATTGTGACAGACTGTAGCAAACAACTTAGGGAGGTGGTGGGGATGGTTCGGTCGTGAAACGCCAGACTATCCCGGTACTTGTGCCCGAACTATTAACCTCATCGATACGCCAATAGTGCGTAGTATAATATGTCATTGAACCCGGCGGATCGAATATCGCATCAGCCTGGTTGCCCCTAAACGCAGGCGGATTACTTGTCCCAAAGTACACATCATGCGACGTAGCACCTGTCCCTGCTGTCCAGCTCAAATCTGCGGTTATTTCGATGTTTATTGCGCCATTCAGTGGATTTGGATTACCGGCCTGAGAAGGTATTGGCGGTGGTTGTTCTACAGTGTCAAGCCAGTTTTCAACTAAAACGGCGAGGTCTTGCAGGTCAACATCATTATCACCGTCAAGGTCAGGCCAGCTACCAAGAGCGGCGCCCGGCCAGTGCGATGCGAACTGGGCATAGTCAGCAAAGTCCACATCGCCGTCTGGCTCAAAATCTCCGGGAGTACTGAATAAATAAATGAGACTTCCATCGCTATTGTGCCCAATAACATCAATAAAAACCGTAGCATCAACGTCGGAGCTGAATATCTGGATTGAATCAATAGTAAAATCCACTGTGTCAATTAATCCGTCACCATTAACCCATCCTTCCCACTGATCATCATCTTGCAGATCCCATTCGTAAAGGTGCCACTGGCCGTCGGTAATCATCGCCTTGCGCACACCACGATCAGCAGTAATATTATCAGTATTGTCGATTGCTAATGAGAGCTCGATGCCTGCTGTCGAGGTCTTCGCCCAGAAACCAACAAATCCCTTAGTAGGTCTTATTACATTATTTGACCGAGATGCATTGGGGCCGGAAACGTGACGAACAAACCAACCGCCATTAGGGATTCCGTCATCGATGATGACGAGCCTTTGAGACCAATCGCCTCGAAAACTATCCGTATTAACCGCATCTGCGCCTGACAATGAAGCATTTATGCCATAAGTGCTACCAGAGTAACTGGGCGATTTGCTAAAAGCTCCTTCGTAGCCGCCTTCAAAGTCAGCGTAAATATAGCTGCGAATAAAATTCGGCGGTAAAGCTACTGCGAAAACACCAAGATGACTGCCCACTGCCCGGTCTTCAGAAGGACTGTTCAGGGCTATCGCACCACCGTCACCGTTAGAAATCCACATGTGTGTTGATCCGCCACCGTCCAGGTTCAGGCCATTATATGCTCCAAAGCGAATCAACCATTCTGCTGTTTCCCATAGGGTAGCACCATCGCTGTAGCCGGGCTGTCGACCGTCAATAGTGATCATGATCAAGTAGCGATTCTCCTCAGTCAGGCCAATAGCTGTCCGGGGGTGTACGCTTGTTGCAGATGGGTCAGCATGGTTTACGCCATTGACAAGGAAAAATGGCCAGGCTTCAAGGGCGGTCCATACACTTGTCAAATCTGAACTGGGTAACGTTACTTCGAACCGCGCAATGTTATCCTGGCTGACTAAGAATGAGCTTCCGCCATAGGGTAAACTTTCCGGTGCTGAGACAACTTGACCTTCACATATAGAAAGCCCTATCAGATCTGCGTTCCACTGGATATCCGCACCCGTATAGTAAAAGTGAGTGTTGACAGCAGCCTGGACACCATATGTCATGATGAACTGCCCTCCTGTTTGTCGATTCGTCTCGCCGGGAGCCGAACCATTCGAAGGTGTCGTAAACAATACAATATTGGGATCGTACAGATCTACCCGCAGGGCGTTGACTTTCTGCAAGCGCGGTTCCGCTACATCAGCCTCTCCCCTGGCATGTTGGACTCCTTTGAAAATCGGCTCCCATGGACCAACAGTAATCCTACCCAGGGTTGAGCTTGAAGCGGCCCAGACCACCACCAAAGTGGCCATAATTCTTTCAATTCTAAAACCCTGCTGTCTCACCTTGGTTTCGACTCCAAATATCGGCCCAAGCTTGTGTTTCCCGTATTAGATGCTTAGCTACACTGCTAAGGGACTCAATATCCCCCCAAATACCAAATCTCCCTGGATAATGCAAAAATCTCACCCCTTGTATGGCTGATGCTCTTAGCAGGATTGCTGGATAACTAGAAACGCATAAAATTCAGATTTCCCATTTAACTTCATAAACAATACTCCTGCACACTACGGCTTCTATGATAGCACTATATGGAGTCCTATTCAATGCCTCTGGACCTCGTGCTTAAAGTAAATAACCTCGGGGTCGAGGGATTGGGAGATAGATGCGGATACAGAGCATATGAGCCGGACATTGAATCCTCTACAGGCCCGATATTTTTTTGAAAAATACAATATTCAGCCAAAAAATGATATATATTCGGACTCGATTTGGACAAAATCAAAGCTTGTGGTGACAAAACGGAGACAGAAATTTTCGAAGAATTCTGACGTTTTACAACTCAGGAGAAAAGTGTCTTTTGGTACAGCCTTTTACTTAAATGCTTCAGTCAAGACGCATGGATATTGATTGTAATATCGATAAATCGATTCAAAAAGTTCTCTTAAGGGTGGCTAAACCTACTTTTGGGATTCGAATCTTTATGCCCACAACGTAGATGTGCATGAAACCATCATAAGTGGTGACCTTGCCGGCGACGATGTTCAGGTCAATTAGCCATCCGACCTGCAGGATGAGCCTATGTGGGCGCAGAAAGTCACCTTATAAAAATCCGCCAATATCCAGAAACTGCGGTAATGCACCTCTGAGAGGTCTTTTCACCAGTGTATCACAAAACGGATAATCGCGTGCAAAAAAATCCTTGACAAATTGCCGCTATTGAGGTATAAAATACGAACGTACGCTGTACACATAGCTGAAGGGATAAGTAAGCGGTATGTGCCTGTGGTCGGCGTTTAAAGGAGGTAGAGATGAAAACTGAAGTGCAAGTTCTATTCTCTTCGGGGGCAAGGGCAGGTTACTATTCACTTCTCGCACTTTCGGTTCAAAACGCTCAAAAAGGTGTGAGCCTCGCTCGTCTCGCTTGTGTGTGCTGTCTGCCCGTTAACACTCTTTTGGGAGGAATTTGAAATGAAAGCTGCAACCAATAAGAACCTTTGGGCAGTAACAACGGTGTTGCTGGTGACCTTTGTTTCTGTCGGCCCAGCTGCCGGCGATTATTCGGAATGGTGGTTAGTGAAGCAGATAACCGACACGGATTACGACGA
>JAUWLI010000343.1 GCA_030613765.1 Phycisphaerae bacterium | reverse complement strand
CGTATAAGAAAACAATATTGTATCGTTTATTTGAAGTAAGGGGCCTGCTATGGAACGTATAAGTAACTGGGTGGATGATTATGGTCAGAAATTCAGATTTCCGAGTGAGTTTCTGCCGTGGCTGAAATGGTTATTTCCGCTTGTATTGGTGGTTTGGCTTTTATCAGGGATATATATCGTACGACCTGGTGAGCAGGGTGTTGTACGCCGATTCGGGGAGGCAGTAAGAATAACAGAGCCGGGTCCGCATTACCGAATTCCCTGGCCGATTGAAAAAGTAGACAAACCGAAGGTAACACAGGAACGGCGAATAGAGATAGGCTTTGAAACGATCAGCTCAGGCCCGCCGGCAAGGTACCGGTTCCACCCGGAAGAATCGTTAATGCTTACCGGCGACGAGCAAATTATAGATGCGCAAATCACAGTGCAGTATAGGATAAAGGACGCTGCTGAATACCTGTTTAATGTCAAGAATCTGGAGGGGCCTCAGGGGACAATTAAGGACGCGGCCGAAGTAGCCCTTCGACAGGTCGTGGGTGAAAGACCGATTGACCATGTCCTTATAGATGAAAAGGCGCCGGTCGAAGACGACATCCGCAAACTGTTGCAGGAAATAATAGATAAATACGAAGGTGGCATCGAAATAAGGGTGGTCAAACTTCAGACAGTCGACCCGCCCAAAGAGGTTGCAGCGGCATTTAGTGACGTAGTAAGCGCCAAGGAGGACAAGGAAAAATTAATCCAGGAAGCTAAAGGGTATTATGAGGACGTCATCCCCAAGGCACGCGGAGAAGCCAAGAGCATGGTCCTGGCAGCAGAGGCCTACAAGGCCGAGAGGATAGAGCGTGCCAGGGGAGATGCAGAGAAATTTTTAGCAGTACTTAAAGAGTATGAAAAAGCAAAAGAGGTTACCCAAAAGCGGCTCTATCTGGAGACGATGGAGAAGGTCCTGCCCGGCATTAAAAAGTTCATAATTGGTTCCGATGTTGGGGACGGCGTGCTGAAACTTTTGCCGCTCGAGGGGGCCCCATTTGGCAATGAATCGCGAAATCCTAACCCAGAAAGTCGGAGGTCAAAATGAATATAAAAGTTATCCTCGTGATTGTAATCATAGTGGTAATTGCAGCGTTATTGGCTGGTTCGCTGTTCACTGTAGATGAAACGGAGCAGGCTATTGTCACTCAATTGGGAAAATTCGTGAGAGAAGTAAAACAGCCGGGCCTTCACTTCAAGATTCCCCTGATCCAGACAGAACACAAGTTCGAAGCCAGGGTTCTTGAATACGATGCGGCTGCGAAAACGATTATCACCGGGGACAAAAAACACCTTGATATTGATAACTATGCTCGGTGGAAAATCATTGACCCACTTAAATTCTATCAAACCGCCAAAAACGTGGAGAACGCCCAGTCGCTACTGGATGACATTGTCTTTTCAGAAATGCGTGAAGAGCTGGCCCGCCACACATTGACTGAAATAGTTTCGGTCAACCGCAAGCAGATAATGGACAAGGTTGCCGAGCAGTGCAAACTGAAGACAGGTGACTACGGTATCCAGATTATCGATGTGCGAATAAAGCGTGCTGACCTGCCGGAAGGGGTTACTCATTCGGTCTACGGCCGAATGAGAGCGGAGAGAGAGAAAGAGGCGAAAAAATACCGCTCCGAAGGCGAGGAAGAGTCTGTGAAGATTAAGGCGGAGACGGACAAAGAAAAGAAAATTCTGCTTGCGGGAAGTTACAGAGAGGCTGAGAAGCTAATGGGTGAAGGAGATGCGGAAGCGATAACAATATACGCCGAGGCTTTTGAAAAAGACCCCGAGTTTTATTCATTTGTGCGGACTTTGAAAGCTTATGAGAGTTCGCTTGGCACAGGTACAACCATCGTCCTACCGAGTGATTCGGAGTTTTTCCAGTATTTAAGCCCGCCGATGAAAGAATAGATTTTGAGGCATCTTTAGTGAAATTATGCTATGCAGAAAATGCTGATTGTTCTCCATATAAATCATTTGAGTAACTGTCCCTAAATGCGTGGTTGAAGTGTAACAAAAAGGCCTCTTTGTCGATTGATTATGTCGCTAACAAGGTAAGGTAACTAAATTTTACCCATTAGATCAGGAGAACAGAGTTGCTCAAACCAAGTGAAAATCCTCCTATCGTTTGGCCCGAGGCGGAATCGCTCCGTGATTTTACCGGTATATGGTGGGTCGCTCATACCAAGAGCAGAAACGAAAAGGCCTTAGCTCAGGATTTGATTCGCAAAGAAATGAGTTACTTTCTTCCGATGAGCTGGCGTGTCCGGCGTAAAAAGGGGAGAACAATACGGTCGCTGCTGCCCCTGTTCAGCGGTTATTTGTTCTTCTGTGGGCAAGAAAGTGAGCGGACAGAATTGTGGCGAACGAGCCGTGTAGCGAGCATAATCGAAGTCAAAGACCAGGAGCGATTTATTAATGAACTATTACAAATCGAACAAGCACTCCGAGTTGGTGCTCCCCTTTCACCTCATAAGTACATTAAAGCAGGTCAACCTTACCGGATTATAGCCGGACCATTGGCTGGCCTGGAGGGTATTGTCGTTAGAACAAAAAATAGTATACGTTTGGTCTTACAGATAGATATGCTTGGCCAGGCAACAAGTGTCGAGGTAGACACTGATATGATAGAGAAGCTTGAATAAGCCCATTAGACTCCCTATAATGGGCAGTAAAATACAAAGGGCACGGAAACCCTGAAAAACAGGAGAATGTGAATGAAAATTTGTGTGGTAGGTTCCGGTTACGTCGGATTGGTGACGGCGGCGTGTTTGGCAGAGGCTGGCAGCGATGTTATATGCGTGGATAATGACAGCGAGAAAATCGCAGGTCTTAAAGATGGTGTAATTCCCTTCTATGAACCTGGCCTGACCGAGATAATAAAACACAACGCAAAGCTGGGCCGATTGCAGTTCACAACCGACTTGAAATTCGGAGTGGACAATTCGCTGATTATCTTTCTGGCAGTGGGCACACCCTCCGGAGCGGACGGCTCAGCGGATATATCGGCGGTCCTTGCAGTTAGTGCTGAAATCGGCGAAAACCTCGGCGACTATCGAATTATCGCGACAAAAAGCACCGTGCCTGTAGGTACATATAAGAAGGTAACGGACATTGTTAAATCCAAAACAGAAGTACCGTTTGATTATGTCAGCAATCCCGAGTTTTTGAAAGCAGGTGCCGCGGTAGAGGATTTTAAGTATCCGGAGAGGAAAATCATCGGGA
>JAUWLI010000122.1 GCA_030613765.1 Phycisphaerae bacterium | reverse complement strand
CAGGAAATGGTATTCTAAAGGTCTTTGAAGAATTGAATCAGGCCGGCCAGACGATTGTTATGGTGAGCCACGATGAACGAGTTGCACACAGGGCCGGGCGGATAGTAACATTAACTGATGGTAAAATTCGGCGTACGTGAAACGGTGAAGCTGTATTTCAAAGAGGCAAGTACGCATGATACAGTTTAAGATGGAATGTTATGGGACCTAAGGTTTGGCTTGATAATAAACTTGTTGATGAAACGGATGCCAGGATATCTGTATTCGACCATGGATTGCTTTACGGCGATGGTGTTTTTGAGGGTATTCGTGTCTACAACAGCAGGATATTTGAGCATGAGGCTCACCTAAAGAGGCTTTATGAATCGGCGAAGGCGATCCGCCTTGTGGTGCCGATGAGTAAGGACAAACTTATCAGTGCAGTTGAAAAAACGACCGAAGCTAACGGTGTTGTTGACGGCTATATTCGATTAGTTGTTACCCGTGGAGTGGGGACTTTGGGGCTGAATCCTTTCATTTGTGAAGAGGGCAGATTATTTATCATAGCGGATAACATTCAGCTTTATCCGGAGGAACTTTACGAAAAAGGGATGAAGGTGATCAGTGCAACTACGGTTCGCAATCATCCGCTGTCACTTCCGCCGCAGGTTAAGAGCTTGAATTATCTCAATAGCATTCTGGCCAAGATTGAAGCTCTGGACAATGACGTGCCCGAAGCAGTTATGTATAACCACGAAGGATACGTTGCCGAAGCGACGGCCGACAATGTTTTTATTGTGAGAAACGGTGTGATTTATACGCCGCCGGTTGAAGCAGGCGCATTGGAAGGGATAACGCGTGGTATCGTTATCAAATTGGCCAAAGAAGAAAACCTTGAAGTGGTTGAGAAGAATCTGACGAGATGTGATTTATATATTTGCGATGAATTTTTCCTTACCGGAACGGCTGCTGAGGTCATTGGTATCGTCGATATTGACGGCAGAATTATAGGTTCCGGCAAGCCCGGGCCTATTACACGTCTTCTGAGGAAAAAGTTCTTCCAATACGCCCATGGAAAGAAGTCATGAGTTTTGAGTATTTAGTTGTAACTCAAAGCTCAAAGTCTAAAGTTCAAAACTGATATGCAAGTACCTTCACATACTGACCCTTCACTGCGCTCGAAGGCGAGCGCGTCCGGTGGTCTGCCTCTGAGTACGATCCCTTCTTTTAGACTCATCGAAGACGAATTGGGGCAGGTCAAGAGGTTGATTGATGAGCAGTTGGCTGGAGCCCGTGAGCCGGTTAGCCGATTGCTCAGAAGTATAAATATCTGCAGCGGTAAAATGATTCGGCCCGGACTTGTTTTATTGTCGTATCGTGCTGTGCGTGACGGAACATGTGCAAATGGATTGACCACTAAAAGGGCTGGAAATACAGAAGAAAGCCCCAAATTGAGCAAGTCTTCAAACCCAGTGGACTCGGCGGTGAGTGATAATCAACGCGATTCGCATTATGACGCTATCTGTGTTGCGGCGATTGTTGAACTGATTCACAATGCCACGCTATTGCACGACGATGTTATTGATGGAGGACAAAAACGAAGAGGGCTGCCTACTGTAAATAGTCTGTGTGGTAACGAATCCGCTGTGCTGTTAGGCGATTTCTTATTAAGCAAAGCCTTCAAGATATGCGCCAAGCTGGACCCGGAAATTACTAATATAGTTGCAGGTACGGCAGTTCGAGTCTGCGAGGGTGAATTGGGTCAGATAGCTCAAAGGCAGAATTGGCAGTTGAGCGAATCGGAATATATCAACATAATCACCGAAAAAAGTGCTTCTCTTTTTAGTAGCTGTTGTTTGCTTGGCGGGCTTTTGGCGGGGGCAAGCGAGACGCAAATTCGGTCGCTGACCGATTTCGGCTTGAATGCCGGTATTGCGTTTCAAATTACCGATGATTTACTGGATATAATCGGTGATGAAAGCAAAACGGGCAAAACGCTCGGCAGCGATATTGATAAAAATAAATTGACTTTGGCTGTAATACATTTGCTAAGAGCAGTGGACGAGGAAGAAAAAAGTGCGGTGATAAATTCGTATCTCGTGAATCCCGTTGGAGATTCTGTAACGAGGGATAATGTGATGCAGAAAGGGGGAATATCCAAGGGATTGAATCATGAGGCCTGTCTCGAGCGTGATGCGAGATGCGGGAAAGAAAGCCTGTCAGAGATATTAGAGCGTTTTGGCAGTTTGAAATATGCTTACGGCCGGGCGCAGGAATTCGTTACAAAAGCGCTGAATGCATTGACTGACTTGCAAGAAGGTGAGGCAAGAGACGCGGTGATTGAGACAGCTAAGTTTATCAGTGAGCGAGCGATTTGAAGCTGGTTTGATTTATACTCTCAGATAATAAACAGACAAAGAAGGCCGGCTTTCCGTAACCGGCCTTCTTTGCTTAAATAGAAACTAACTGATAGTTTTTAGAACTTGTACTTTAGACCCAAGTTGACCCAGGTTTCATCACTATTATTTACCGAGTCTTCCATCGATGCCTGGTAATACAATCCGGGACAGAAGGCAAGATTATTGCCGAGGTCAATGTCTGTTGAGGCACCAAAGACAAAGTGTGACCAGTCGTGTTCTACCATTCCATTTGGAGCATACGCGGCACCGACGCCACCGTTGTAGACAAGGCTTCCGGAGAGGTGTAGAACCTGCTCTGGTAATTCCGGTACCAATTCAGGAATGGTCATGTCATAGCCAATTCCGAGTATATGCAGCCAGCCACCATTGTCGTTCACGACGGATCCTCCTTCTGCCGGCCACATACGGACAATGGTGTAGCTTGGAACGAAGCCCGCAGGGCATATCTTTGGCCAGGCAAGAGATAAAAGGAATTCCTGGTAGTTTCTTACCGAAGTTGGTTCGTCGATGTAGCCATAATAGGTCCAGCCGAGTGTGTAGTTCGTTGCATACGTTTCATCTTCATATACAAGATGGTTGTAATATAAAGTGATGTCGAACTCTTCGAGGTTTTCGAAACCACTTCCGATAGCTCTTGACCAAAGGGTCTTTAAGCCAAACCCGGTGTCGGATATGTTAATGTTCGTGCCAATTTGAATTCCGTCGTCGTTACCGTAGATATCGAAACCACGCCAGATGTACTTGCTCTTATAGGTCAGGTCAACAGTTCCACTTATCCCGCCTTCCTGCGCCTGAGCCAGAGGTCCTGCGCTAAACAAGATAACAACAGTTAGTAAAATTGCTTTTTTCTTCATACTCGTCTCCTTTTTAAAAAATTTTTACCTTAAACTTTCCCTTATACTATACAAAAACTTCTATCTGACACACGATTAAATGACCTACAATATACTTAAGAAGTTTATCGGTATGCAACTGTAAATCAAATGAAAAAAGGTGTTTTTTTATTTTTTTTTGGGGTGTTTTTGCTGAAAAAAGGCCGAAAGAGCGGGTATAGAGGCTTGTGTAAATAAATTTCGACAGATTTGCATATCTCGCATATAATATAGTCAATGTGTTGTGAAAATGGCAGTACAAGTCTGTTTAGCCGGTCTGAAGATGCGAATATAGACTCTGTGGCGCCTCTGGCGGTTCGGATGAGACCGAGACAACTGGATGAGTTTCTCGGTCAGAGACACTTCCTTGGGCCGAATAGGTTGCTTACAAGGATGCTGGAGGCCGACAGGCTCAGCAGCCTGATATTTTACGGTCCGCCGGGGGTAGGCAAGACCTCCCTTGCACGAGTGATTGCGAATTACACGAAGGCCAAATTCTACTATCTCAGCGCGCCTGCTGCCAGTGTGAAAGACATTCGCCAGATTATCGCAGGTGCCAGAGACAGATTGACCGCCGGCGGGAGGCGAACCATACTTTTTATGGATGAAATCCACCGTTTCAACCGTGCTCAGCAGGATGTTTTGCTGGATGATGTCGAATCGGGTATTTTAATACTGATAGGGGCTACTACCGAAAATCCGTTTTTCTCTGTCAATTCGCCTTTGATTTCCCGTAGCACTGTGTTTCGTTTTGAGCCGCTTAGCGAAGAGGATGTCTTGCAGCTTCTTAAGACTGCTATTGCTGATTCTGAGCGGGGTCTTGGTGGCTTTGATATCCAGGCGGACAAGAAGGCGCTGGGATTTCTGGCTGTTATGAGCGATGGTGATGCCCGCAGGGCACTTACAGCTTTAGAGGTGGGGGTGTTGTCTCAGGCTGCTCGGCAGGGCAAGAACACAATTAAATTTAATCTGAAAATTGCGAAAGAGTCGATACAACAAAAGGCAATCGACTACGATGGCACAGGCGATACTCATTACGACCTTGCAAGCGCTTTTCAGAAGAGTATGCGGGGCAGTGATCCTGATGCCACGGTTTATTGGCTTGCCCGGATGATAGCAGGGGGGGAGGAAACGCGTTTTATTGCGCGGCGGATTGCTGTTTGCGCGGCAGAAGACGTTGGAAATGCCGACCCAATGGCAGCTGTTTTGGCCGCCGCCGCGGTTCAGATATCGGAGTTTGTCGGGCTGCCGGAAGCACAACTGGCGCTGGCTCAGGCGGCGATATACGTTGCCTGTGCGCCAAAATCAAATGCGTCAGCTTCAGCAGTTTGGAAGGCAATGGCCGATGTGAAACATGAGCCAACTAAAGCAGTTCCAAAACATCTAAAGGATAGTCATTACGCGGCAGCTAAAAAAATGGGTTTTGGAACGGATTACAAGTATCCACACAGTTTTAAGGATGGTTTTGTGGCTCAGGAGTACCTGCCAGGGGCGTTGAAGAAACAATATTACGTCCCCAAAGAAATTGGTCATGAAAAAAATATTAAGCGTTATTTACAAAAGCTGCAAACATTGGTACAAAATAGCAAACCTGTCCGGAAGAGTACAGGTAATAAGGATAGCTGAATGGACAAGGAGCGGTTGCGTGTGAAGTTGCAGAAGTGCCTGCTTGAGATGAGTGAGGCGGAGAGGAGCGACAAAAGCCAAAAAGCATGCCGGAACCTGGTTTCTACGTCACAATTTCAAGAAGCATCAACGGTTATGATGTATTTATCTCTACCGCACGAGGTGGATACTTCGGAAGTAGTCCTTTATGCCTGGCAGCTTGGTAAAACGGTGGTAGTTCCGAAGATTTCGTGGCAGCAAAGGCATATGATACCTGTCCAGATAAGCTCGTTGGAGACGGGTTTTTCGACTGGGGTTTCCGGCCTTCGAAATCCGGTAACAGGCGTTCCGACGCCGATTGAAGAGATTGATTTAGTGGTAGCCCCGGCGTTAGGTTTTGACAGAAATGGCAATCGTCTTGGCCGAGGTGCTTCCTTTTACGACAGGTTTTTTGCTAACGAGCAGCTTAAAGCGGCAAGATGCGGCTTTGCTTTCACAGAGCAGCTGGTTGACTCGGTGCCGGTTGTAGAGCGTGATGAGCCGGTGGATTTTTTGGTGACAGATAAGGAAATATTATATTTTAATCCCGATAGCCGACATCGGGGATAAGGAGAATAAAGTGGCACGTTTCCCTTCCAGTTCGTACGTGCGGCGAAAAGGCCGGAACCTAAGATGGGTATATAGCATTTCAGCTTTATTTATTATCGCCGTGGTGATTACTTTTATTTATGGTAATCCTTTCGGAAAAAACGAAGAAGATACTTCTGCACGTTTGGATACCAAAGTAGAGAATGAAACAAAACCCTTGCCTGCTGTGGTACCCAATACAATACCTAAACGCATTGTAGAACCGAAGATAACGCCCAAAAGCACTGTAGAACCGAAGATAGCGCCCAAAACCGTGGTAGAGACGAAGACACCAACAATAACACCTGCGTCTACAACCGAAGCCAACCCCAAAGTGACTGAACTTATTGACGAAGCTATGTTGCTTGTTAATGCAACGCCGAGCAAGATTATAGAAGCGCGCGACAGACTTAATGAGGCATTTTCAATGCCTATGAATAATGTGCAGCGAGCTGTAATTAAACGTAAACTTTCTGAGCTTGCCGACAAATGGTTGTTTAGCAGGACCGTTTATCCTCAGGACAGGTTTTGCAGCAATTATCAAGTTGAGCCTGGTAATTTGCTACAGTCAATCAGCAGTAAGAATAAAGTTCCGTGGGAGATTCTTCAGGAGGTTAATAATATAAGTCGTCCCGAGCTGCTGAGGGCAGGACAGATGATAAAAATCATCCATGGCCCGTTTCATGCCAAGGTGTATCGTTCGACTTTCACGATAGATGTGTATCTTCAAAACACTTTCGTTCGCAGTTTTCGTGTTGGTCTTGGGCAGGAAGGCAAGGAAACGCCAACAGGACTTTGGAGCGTTAAGCAGGGCGGTAAGCTGATTAAGCCGCCCTGGTCTGACCCTGAAACGGGTAAACTACTTCACTACGGCGACCCGGGCTATGCTTTAGGCTCAAGGTGGATAGCACTGGACGGTCTCGGGGGAAATGCTAAAGGCAGGACCGGGTTCGGTATTCACGGTACCGTAGAGCCGGAGACAATAGGTACTAAAAGTTCAAAAGGGTGTATCCGTCTGCACAATGGTGATGTAAAAAAGGTCTACAATTTATTGACTGAGGTTCAATCTCTCGTCAGAGTTATAGACTAACAAAAATAAGGTGTATTTTTGGCTGTATCGAAGAACCAAAGGATGGTTACATGCGGCCGAAGCTTGTTAGAAGTAAAGCGTATCGTATACTTGGGCAGCTATCGGCAGGGACTTCTGACGGGGCGAGGCGGGAGCGTGACATTTTGGGCATGGATGGCCTCGATAGCTGTGCATCTGATAGTACTGGCAGTGTTTGGCCTTGTTAAATTCTCTCAGTCCAAAACTCAACTACGAGATGTTCCCATTCCAACTGCTACAGTAAGCCAGGTAAAAAAGCTTATTGAATCTGCCCCAATAATTCCTAAACCAAAGATAAAAAAGCCAGACAAGGCCGAATTTGCAGGAATGGTGAATTCGGCTGCGCACAAGCTGACGGCGGGGCGAATTTTTGAAGCTGCAAAGCCGGGGAATAAGGGTTTGAGGGATTTGGCAAAACTTTCTGTATCGGAAAGTGTTTATGTTTTACCGGGCAGCAAGATTTTGTCGCCCAAGATTGAATTTTTCGGCAGTTTCACTGACCAGCGTAAGGTATGCTATCTTGTAGATTGTTCGGGCAGTATGCAGGGTGTGTTCGGTCGGGGTCAGAGAAAGCTTAAGGAATCGATCAGGGGTCTGCAGGCAGACCAGTATTTTTACATCATCTTTTTCGGCGCCGACAAGCTGTTTGAATCCGGTGGCGGGCGATTGCTTCGAGCGGGAGAAAAGGCAAAGTCTTCTGCATATGATTTTATCGATTCTATCCAGCCGGCCGGACTAACTAATGCTCCGGCGGCGTTGGAGCGGGCGGTACAAATTCGTGATGGGCGAGGGATTAGCCCTTCGGTTATATATTTTCTCACCGACGGCTTTGAACTGACAGCTAAGGGTACTCAGATATTTTCGCAGAAAGTAGCGGACCTGCTGAAGCGATTTGCGCCGACGACAAGAATCAATACGATAGGATTTTGGCCGCAGAGCAGCGACCGTAAGATGCTGGAGGAGATTGCAAGACAAAGCGGCGGAGAGTTTGTTCTTATCAGCGATGGTGATGAAAGATATCCAGAAAAAAGCACAAAAGGAAATATAGATTGCTTCACTGCGATCACAATGACATAATACGACGCAGGATATACGAAAGGCAAGGATGCGTAAGAGCTTTTTGATAAAGGTGGTCTTTTTGGTCATTGCATTAGCTGGTGTATCAGCGGTGATAGCTATTACGTTGGATGGCAGCTTCGGAACTGATACGACGGGGGCCGCTCGAACGCAAACTTTCTTTGAGCAATTCGTTATAGCCGGCGGTCCTATTGTCTGGTTTGTGCTTTTGCCGATGTCACTTATTACGGTTTATTTGGCAGTCGAGTACAGTCTTACCATTCGCCGCGAAAAACTTGTACCCGGCGGTATAGGCGACAGGATTGTTGCTGTAATACGACAGTACGGCCCGGGACAATTGGAAGCACGA
>JAUWLI010000008.1 GCA_030613765.1 Phycisphaerae bacterium | reverse complement strand
ACGATACGAATTGGACGGCCGGAGGATCTGAAATTTCGGAACAGGTTAACAAGATGCGGTCCGGTGTTTCATCGTGTTATGGCAACGACCCAGTCGGATTTGTAAGGGGCTTTAAAAACCTGTTTTGGTTTTGCAGAAAAGTGCGATAGTCTGAGTTCTTTGTATTTTTTGCGAGTGTCGACGGCGACCGCATCGAATTTGTCTTTTAGCTCACTCAGGTCCATCTTGATTGAGTCCGCGTTCTCTTTATAGAAGGTAAGCAGCTTGCCCGGCACCTTTAGGCACACACCGTCGGTTATGCTGTTATCGCAGATCATCTCTTTTTTGAAACGGTCTTGCCAGAACAGTGACCAGGTCTTGATTTGTTCTTTGTTCGGGTAAGGATGTGATACACCATCAGGGCGGGGATTGAGCAGATTGCCCCAGATATTTGCTGCGCCGCCGGCCATTGTCGAGTGCCATAAGCCACGACGAGTCATATCGAAATCGTAGTCCTTGTCAGGATAGACATTCTTGCGGACTCGGAACCGGTCTTCCATAAAAGTGGGTTTATCAGGGTATTGAGCAATAGCCTTGACGTAAATATCGTAGTCGGGCCGATGCTGTTGATAAGAAGAATAATCCAGACCATCACATATCTGAGCCAGGTCAGGTGCCCGTCCGCCGAGGAAATGAAACCAGCCAAGGTGGCTGTGCATATATTCGTGCCAGGCACGCAGTTCCTTATCCTTCACCCATTCCTGCAGGTCAAAGCCGTAGCCCATCGACCAGCCGGGCAGCGGGCCAAGTCGAGCACAGATGTAGCGCTGCAGGCGCCTGTCAACCTTGCCGTTCAGACCCCACCTTCTCGGTGTCATTCTCCGCTGCTCATCGCCCCAGGCCCAGATATGCACGACACCGCCTGCGGCATGGACCTTTCTTAATAATAGTTCAAGTGCCTCGAAGGTGCGTGGGTCGGGATTCGGATCGGCTGCGGTTATTTCATTCGAGCGGGTCTTTTCAAGGTCGAACCAGCGACCAAGAACACCGATGTGAAAACCGTTGAATCCGTGTTCGACAAAGAACTTGTGGATATCAGTGTCTATGCGATCAGGATTCCGGTAAAACAAAGGCGGATCACAGTACATCACATACTGTGGCACAAAGGCCTTCTTGATTCCCAGTCGTCCCCATTTGCTGCCGTAGTTTGTCATAAAACCCGGCACACCGGGATTAGGCTTGACATCGACTTGGCCTTCAAGGCCGACCAGTTCCGGATCGGAGCTTCTGGTAACAAATCTCCATTGGCCGGTCTTGTTCCCGGTAAAGCGCAGTTTCCAACTGTCACCGCCGGCATAGAACATCTCGGTTCTAATAATCTGCCCGCTCTTGACGTGTGTGAACGTTGCCAGGACTTCCAGATCGAATGGATTGCCGGAGTAACCTGGATTTTGGAATATCCACTCTACCGGCTCCCATAGTCTGGCCTGTTTTACCTGTGAACCCATAGCCAGACAGCTTATGACCAACGAAACAACACTCGAACATATTATAGTCTTCTTCATAGTTATCACCTGTAACTTCGCCTCTACTCTCTTTTTAACGACCAACACATGGGACGAGGCCCGGGGCATACTCAGTTGTCCACCAGTACTGGCGCTACGGTTTTATGATAACAGCTAAAGTCGTGCGCCGACAGTGAAAAGACGATACGAGGATGTGCCATGCCCACAGTTCTTATTTCTTTGGTAGGGTGGGCACTGCCCACCGAAAACCTGAAAACTGGCAACCGATAACTCTCCGAAGGCATGTAGGGTGGGGCTTACCATTAACATAAAGTCGGACGATACCTCCGAGTGTGATCAAAGGATAAACATGACTGTTTGGACAGCACGGGCTTTATTACCAAATACAGTTGATCGGAAATCTCACATCTTTGTATGGCACGGCATATCAAAAAAGGATTAGTTTATCCAATAAAACTCTAATCCTTGGGGTCACTTTGTGAATCATCGATAAGTCGATTTGTTTGAGACACAAAATCCGAATCCATGCTATACGGAATACTGCTCGTAAGCGGAACCACACCGATGGAGGCTCGCAGACAAAACAAATGTAAATCTGTTGGTTCACCTATCACTATGTCTATCCAGGAATCCCACAAAGGCATGATTACCAGTATTTGTGTATTAGGACCAAATTTGGCCAACAGGAAACTAATCCAAAAAAGAGCATTTTCCTGTACGGCAGCATAAGAACCCGGCACTCTTATCAGTGCCGGCCGTAATTCCCCACCCTTGCCGGTTCCGGAACCAGCCTGGACAACTTCGCGATCAATATGGTAAAGGACGCGGTGAAGACCTTGACGGTTTGGACCCATTTCCGGCAACCCGGCAAGTTGTGCCAGCATAAGTGAACCCTCCACCACAATTTTTGTCGGCGGCTCACCTTGTTGCGCCAGCTGCCGGAATTGATGTCGAGCATCATCGATGATTCTTCGAACGTCATCTGCCGACGTGGTGCCGGTGCAAGCCTGCTCGATTCCTTCCAAACGAGGCAGAATATTCTTTAACACCCATTGTAGTGGCAGCTGTGAACACTGAACACAGACAACCATTGGGTAACTTGACCGTCCTTTTCCATCCCGAGAAGACCACAAACGTCCAACGACCACGTCCCCACTCATGCACCACAAAAAGGCATGTCCGAACTTTTCTACTTGTTGGTTTTCCTCAAGCTTGTCCCAATTTCCGGAGTCAATATTGCTGCCGATACCCTGTATGTAAAGGATGCGTTTTACAGCGACGAGAACCTCCGTATCAAGACCAATGTCATCAATATGGTCATCCCACCCCGGATGCTTGCCAAACGCTGCTGTAAAAACTCTTTCGGATGCAGCGTTCTGCCCCTTTTGATTAAACCGTTTGACAATTTTTTTCAAAATTGAAGCCAAAGCCTTTATATCCGTAAAAAAAAGTCACTTATTTTTTTGAAGAAGGCCATTCATTAGTTTTCGGAAAACTAATGGGGTCTGTCCCGTCCGATTCTTTACAAAATTCAAGTTGTAACCAGAGTACTCCCGGAAGTTCCTTCTTATCCAGTTTAATATATCCTTTACCTTTATCCGGTTCAGAATATTCATGCAACATTTTGAGACATGCCCATAACTTGGGAAATTCCAAATGTTGAGGACTCTCATCTACTGCAGACTCGTAAAACAAAAACTCAACAGGCTCATCATAAGGATATTTTACTATTCCCAACATTTCCTTCTTTACCAAGCCACGAAGTCTGATTTGCTTATTTATCTCATCTCCCTGGACAAGTTTGCAGAACGGGAATTTATCAGGTAAATACTCTTCGTTTTCGAGTAAATACTTGTCGTGCTCATCCCTGCTCAGAACGCTGATCTTGCAATAGTACAGACTACCCTCTTCCGGAAGACCCCGGAATACTTGTTTGATCCCATCGACCCATGTTTCCAGAGATTTGGGCGCCGGAGGTTCACGTAACCGCTTTAGCTGCACATTTACCTGATCAATCTCCGTCTCCATACCACCTCCAACTGTCTCTTTATCATATGTCTCTAACGACAGAGCTCGCCTTAACAAAGAATGTGTCTCTTTTAGATCGTTAAGGGTCAGATCTTGAGTACTTTCTCGTGCCAACGGAAACTTATAGCCATACTGTGTTCTTAATGTGTTAAATGCTTTTCCTCCCTCGCGTTGTATTTCGTTAGCAAGTACACGCAGTGACACATGGGCCATCTCGTCCCAGTACCTATCCACGAATTCCACCGCCGAACTGCCGGAAAAGAAGTAATATTTAATAAGATTATCAGGCTCATTCCTCAATAAAGTATTCCGGACTTCGAACGCATCATCACTTAACTCTCCCCACTTTTCAAGTAGTCGCTCACATTTTCTTTCCAAGAGCTTCCCGGCACTGGTGCTTACGTTAAGTTTTTTCAGATTGTCCCGGAATTGTTTGACCTTCATATTAACATCAACATCCGAGATGTAGCTTTCAAGCTTATCAAGAACCACCCCTTCGATAGATTTGCCAAACTTATCTAATTCTAAAAAAACATCCAAAACGTCCAGCTTTTCAAGCTCCTTGTGCTGAGCTTCCCAGTTCTCTTTGAGGGGGATATGGTCTTGCATCCATAGCTTGTGCTTAGTCACAAGCCAGTAGTCAATATATCCCTTCGTGTATTCGGCGTACTTCGGATATGCTTCGTCATACTTCTGCTTGACTTGTACGTTCTCGGCCTTAGGCAAATCGGGCTGAACCAGCCAATCGCCGACACGCTTCCAACTGCAAATTATGGGTATGGCCACATTGGGATCGTAAGATTCTCCTGCCGGAAGCTCTACAATCATTCGAATTCGCTCGATCGCTTCTTCCAAACCACTCTTCACCACATAGTCGTATCGTCCCAGTCCTCCCAGTTTCACGGCCAGTTCGCAAATCCCGGCAGCCTCCTGGACACGAAAACCATCACTTTTGAGAGCTCGTAGCTCTTCGATCTCCAATTGCGCCTTTTTGACCGCCGTGTCCACTTGATCCATGGCCCGCGTAACCTCATCTATCCCGGAGATAGACTCCGACTTGCTCAGTTGATCATTTGCTTTTGAATACATCTCAAAGCGGATTTCATACAAAGGACCGCGGTCCCTAACCCGAGTATAGAAATTCTCGTCTAAAGCTTTGAGCCTTTGTTCAAGTTCAGGAAGCCGCAGCCTTTTTAGTATCGCTTCGCGCTGGCCTTCCAGGCGGATCCGTACGTCCGTAAGAAAGCTTCCCTTTGCAAGCCCGTTCGGATCCAGCTCGTCAAGAAGGAACTTGTAATTCTGTACGACATCCTGCCCCGCATTCTTTGCCGCCGTGGCCCACCAGGCTGCCAGCAACGGTGGATTCCCAATAGACAGGGCGTAGTCATCGATACTCTTCTTGGCTTTACTGAGCTCATCATAGCGGCCGTTCCAGTCACTTACAAACGCCGCCCGCGCCTGCTGCTCAAGACCTACAAGTGGGTCTCCTTCCTTATCATAGCTATCCTTGAGTGCTATGATACGCCCTTCAGCATCGTCGAATCGTTCGAGCCAATTTGTAAGCTTTTTTATGGTCTCAACCTGGGCAACCTGTTCGCTCTGTGCATTCCAGAATGCATTGTAAAGGTCCACCTTTATGGCGGTTTCGAGCACATTGGGCTCGTCATTTAGAAATGACGGTGGCCAGGCCTCGCCATAGATGGTCTCCAGCGGCCGATGTAGTTCAGCCTTGTCCTCGTTGTATACTTTCAATCGCTTTTTGAAATCCTCTTCTTCTTCAATATCTTCATCATAGCTAAAAACATATTCGAAGAAGGGATCCAGGAAGGTCTGGGCAGAGTACCCACCCGCATCATTTAGAGGCTTATTGGCCTTGAGCTGAATTAGCTGACGCAGCACTTGAGTCTCGGGATTCTGGTACATCCATTCAATGTTTTCCTGTGTATCCATCAGATTCCGGGAGACCTGTATGAACGGTTGAAGTACACCGACCTCGTAAACCACGCCCTGCGCATCCTTCAGTTTATCCGGTGTGACCCGCCTTGCAAACTTAGCCGCAAGTTTGAAAATCCAGGGTACGCCCTTTTTCTCCCATCGTACTACAGCATCGGCAAGTCGTGCAGAAACATTCGATCGTTTAATTTCACCCGGCATGCCGGGTATTGGATTGCGGCCAATATATCTATAGCCCTCTTCATCAACTTTCTTTATCACTTGCAGTTGATTTTGAGCCTCCCTGGGGCTGTCTTCCATCAACCTCGCAAGCCCCCCAAAATATTCCTGCATCTCTCCAATGCTTTTGCTGAATTTTCCTGCTGCGTAGAAGGTGAAGAAAAGCAGTAAAATCACGCTGGCCGCAGCTGAAACCAAAACGGCGGTTTTCCGGCGCCTATGCAGGCTTTTTGCATTTGTCGCATAGGTGACAAGCCCCTGCTCGCGGAAAATCTTTTTTACAAAAAGGTCCCGGAGGAAGTAAGCCCTGTCACGTTCCCACACGCGTCCGTCGGGAAGAGAATCAACCGGTACGCCAAGCGATTCGGCCAAGTCCTCATCCAAAGCGGAGCCTTCCCTCATTGATGAGGTGAAGTAAATGCCACGGAAAAACAGAGGTTTACAAGACCACTGGCTGCCGACACTGAAGATAAGTTCCAGGTATCGAGCCATACGCGGTGCTATTTTAGCAAGACTTTGTGGAAAAGCGTACAACGTATCAGCCGTGCGTATCTTCTCAACTCCAGGCTCGTCAGACATTGTTTCATGTAACAGTGCAAGCCTGCGTCGGAAAAGGCGTCCCCGAATTGTCTTTAGATGTTGGTCAACGAAATCGGGATTGTAAGGCTCATCAAGCGGCGCCGGATTAGACCAGCCCAACATCTGATGCTGAAGCTGTGGGTCCTGCAGGTTATCAAAGAAATCACGGAATCCGTTTATCAAGTCACTTTTGGTAACAACCACAAAGACCGGAAACCGCACGTCCAGAGTGCGCTGGATCACATCAAACTGTCGGGCAATTTTGGATGCTTTTTGCTCAATTTGGTCAGCCGTATCCCTGATAAGACTATCCGCAGGTATTACGAGCAGCACGCCGTTGATTGGACAGCGCGGCCGATATTTCTTCATCAAGTTTAGGAACTCTCTCCATTCCTTAGAACCGCCTGTTTCGACCTCCTCGAACATTAACCGGCCGGCAGTATCGAGAATCACCGCGTGGTCCGTGAACCACCAATTCATGTTGATGGTACCGCCCGTACCTTGAAACTCATCCTGCAGACCAGGGGGGAAACCTACGTTACAGTGGCGTATGGCTTCGGTCTTTCCCGAACCTGGTTCACCCACAATTACATACCATGGGAAGTTGTAAAGGCTCTTGCCGGCGCTTTGAAACTTTCGGGTACCCTCTTCGAACTTTTTCCGTAAGTCATCAAGCTTTGCCACGTTCGCGGGCTCACTAATTCCCTGCGGTGTGGCCGATGAACTCTTCAAAAGGTCTTGTTCCATCGGAGCCGCCTTGCGTTTCTTCAGAAACTTTAGCAGACGCCAGTACCCCATGAGTAATAAGGCTACCAAGGCCAGTCCAATAAGCACGATCCAAAATACGCTGGGCGAGAAAATTAATCTGAATGCTGCCAAAATCCCCCCCCCGGAGGCGACCACCAGTCCCGCCTTGAGCGGCGTTGGAAGATTTGTAAAAGTCGAGATTCCACGCACCATAATGCTATAAATTCTCCAGCTTAATTGTTATCACCGTACGAAGATTCGGTGAGGAACGAAGACACTTCCCTATATTCAATAATAGTGTCGAGAGCATTTGTAACGCCTGCCGAGGTCCTTATAAACAAGAACATATATGCAATGCTCCAAACGATAATAAGACCTATCAGGGCGATTCCGATACCTACCAGCTTTGCGCCGGGTGGCTCCACAAAGTCTCTTGAATCCACGTTTTCATAGGCCTCCGGAGAAACGTAAGACTTTTCATCCGCGTCCATCATGCCGGAAATACGGGCAGAGATTTTCGACATGAGTCGATGGATGCTCTCCTGCTGGCCGGCGTAAATACCCGTAAAGCCCAAGCCGAGGCATGTGTAAAAGATTACCAACCTCTGCGTGGCAGCATCACTTGGATCAGCCAGGTCCGCATCCAGCAGGTCAAAGAATTTCTCGTCTCCAGCTAATTCGTTTCTCTCACGAGCTAACTCCAACCATTCGTCAGCAAAGCTCAGTTTGCTTTCTTTGATCATGAAGTCTGTAAAGAATAAGAGAGGTAATTCAACCTTCTCGTGTTGACTGACCAATTCAGCGGTACCAGACGCATTGGCCTTCATTTCTTCAAGAATTCTTTTTATATCGCTGCGAACCTGGTTCATTTCCATCGAGTGTCCCATACGCGCCAACCTGCTAAGTCGAGCGACGTACTGAAAAAGCGGCTCACATAGCTCAAGTAGTGTCATCTACTTTTCCTCCGTACTCGGAATAGTCATGTACAGTGTGATCTCATAATCAGAGGATTCAATTCCCGGCCACCGCACTGCAAGGACCTTGTCTTGTTTTACGCGATCCCAAAGTCGCGCGCTCTCACCACGTATCAACCGAAAATAATGAAGCCCCACCTGGGCCGGAAGCTCAACCGGGGGATACAATTCCTGGTTGAGTTGAATACCGAATACCCGCTGCTTCGCAAGGCTCTCGGGCATGAGTTTGAACTTATCACGATCCAGAACCAATTTTGTCAGCTCCGAAGGATCTTGATTTGTTTTGATGGCAAGGAAATACTCGTTAGGCTGCGAAAGCATCTCCTCGGTGAGATTCGCAACCAGGATGTTTTGCTCCGGGGCCATCGTAAAGGCTGCCTTCATGAATCGCGCCGGGACAACGCCCTTGAGCAACCCTCTGATCTTGGTACAAATCTCCTTGAAAGCAATTGCCGGATTGTCGTGGTCGTAATCAGCCGTCTCGAACTGGTCGCGGTCCGGACGCAAGGCAGCAAGCTCAGCAAGCATCTGTTTTAACTCCAGGTACATTTCGAACGGCATAACGCCACCTGGAGCCTGGATGAGCGTGCCAAGCCGAGCACTAAAACGGTTGAGTGTCCTGAGGCGGAGCATTTGTTCAAATTGGACACCACGCATGGTATCAACGCTGAAACCCCCTCGGTTAATCTGGACCACCAACTCGTTTCGGCTGGCAATAACCTGATTAGTGATATCTCGAAGCAGCTCGGCAAGCACCGGTGAGCCATTGACAACCAGACATGGGGGAATGTATTCCGTATCACGACGAGGTATTCCAACATCCTCACCCACGGCGTGGACAATCCTCAGCAACGGCAGCACCTCAAGATCTGACTGATCATCGCTATCCAGCAAAAGCCTGGCATTTATCTGTCGAACGAGGATTGGCTGCGGATTTTCGCCGGTGTTTTCATCGGCCTTTTCAATCTCAGTAACATGATACATACGCTTAGCACGCCAATCCTGGTCTGTACCTTTCTCAATCACATTGGCACGGGAAGGTGACCACAGGGGCACTCCCAGGCTCACTGTAAGCGGGGCTCCGCTTGAGGCAAACGCCTCTTTAATATCGAGCGATGGGAGGGTAGCATTATCAGGGACATTCACCTCGAGTCCGCTGGGCATAATAACCCGAAGCCGGTCAAAGGAAACTCGCATGTTTTCCAGCTGGTCATCAGAAATCCTCACTTCGATTACACCATAAGGATAATTCCAGCGGAGGCGATGTTCTCTGGTAAACTTCTCAAGGATTTGCCTCTGCATAGACTGAAGATGATGAGGCTGAAGGAAGAGACCTTCACACCAGTGAATTTCACCTTTTATGGTCATAAATTGTTCCTTTGTACAAAGTTCACCGTTCGGGCCCTTTTATCAAGGATTCTGCATAATCGGCAATAGCCTTTCTTATCTCCGCCTCGATCGAACCCTCGGTCAATGTTTCGGCCAATTCGAGATACTTACGCCAGCATTTCACTTCGTGACTAACAAAAACACTTCCATGCTCCATTCGGACCAGGGTGGAGATTTCCGATGGTGAAAACCGGCCAAGGTGCCGCTTGGCAAACTGGCTGCCAACCCGCCCTACTGCCGTGGTGATGGCTGCTATAAGCCGCTGCAGCATTCTTAGTTCATCTTCAGCTTTCTTGTCAGGTGTATCAGAGGCACTACAGATGAACTGGCCTATTGTTTTCTTTAAATTAGCAGACGGACGAATGCTGGAACGAGGTGACAGCATGCGCCATGTGTTCCAGATCAAAGGTTCAAGCTTAAAAACAAAGTCCGCAAGGAAAACAATCATTTCCGCAAGCCGGTCCGCCTTGATATCCGGCACATCCCCGAACCCAAGCCTGGCCCCTAAATCCTGGGTGAACTCAACGGAATAATTCTGGGTCGCCACCGGCGCACCAAGACCAGCTTCCTGTAAGCGTCTGGCGGCCAGCTCCTTCTGTTCATCTGAAAGCATAGGGATCAATTCCAGGAGGCGGCTAATGGCAAGCTCGGGATCTCTAAGTTCTTCCACTTCAATCTCGGGTCGATCTTGTGCCTGCGGCTGCTCATCTGTGAGCGTAGTGCCAGGATGGCCTGTGGGAAATCTTTCCATCAATGTTTCTAAGAACACCTTCCGCTGCTCAGGCATTACCGTTTTTAAAATACGTTTTATTTCTTCGCTTAGATAACCTATTCGCGTCTGTTCGCTGTCGTTTGCAAAATCAACTTGAATCAGACGAAGACGGTTTGCCGTCTCGGAGACACAATCCCCTAAGTTTTTTCTAACACTTTTTGGCACGATATTACAATCCTCTCTGTAAAAATATATCCGTAATCCATCATAAACAATTATCTCTCGTTCTTTTGCCTTGTCAACCGTAATTTATAGCTCAGATCTCCAAAGTTCGGTTACGCAGTCAGATTCTGTAATACGAGGTTATCGGCGTCCTTTTCGAACTTTTGACTGCCCAGCCATGTAGTCCATCCCAATTGCCCAACTTCTCCAAGACAAATCCTCGGAATCTCTTCGTGCCGCAACACCAGGTTAAGCTCCCAGCTCAATTCGTCTCCGATATAATTCCTGATCCAAGTCACAAATCGGCCGAGACTCTCACTACCCGGCAACAGGCGCTCGTAATCAGAGAAGCTCATCGGTCCACATTTAATCCTAAACTTTTGTTGACATTCCAGGAAACGGGAGCCCACAATCGATGTCGATCCCAGACTCGCATTATCGGGAGATTTTCCAAGTTGGCAACAATACTCTCTCGGAAGTCCTATCCACTGCTCAACAAACTCTTCGATCGCTACGGGCACACCAAAATAATCGTGAAGAATCTCCTGTAAGCCTTCGGGATTTTTAGTCTGACAACTGAGACGCCCGGCATAATGAAGTTTTGCAACGTCAGGAACAGCGTCCCTGTTGAAAAACGAGTCCATTCCTATTCCAAACAGACTGCCAATATAAAATGCGAACCGGTCCTCTTCCCTGCGGTCATGGCTTACAGTCTGTTGGTTACACGCCCATGCCCGATAGAACAGAGATATCATCCGATGATTGAATATATCAAGGAAATTGGCAAGGGTTTTGTCTCTGTGGTTGTGCAGTCGGTCATACACATATTCAGTTATGCACAACGGCATGGGACCGTTGGTACCCAGAAGGCCGAGAAACGTAACAAACAACCGGTCCACACCTTCATCTGCATGTTCGAAGTAAGCTTCGATGGCTGAAGGCTCAAACGCCAAGGATACCTTTTGGCAGAATCTAATCAGGTCTTCCTGCGGCCGCTGTGAGTACCCTACTCGCGGCAGGTGAGGATGAGCAGATTCAAGTCTGCGTACAGCCTGGAAGAAATCAAAATCATAAGGGCGTTCCTGCAATCTTTGGTTTAAAGAATGGGACGCAGCCCCTGTCTCATGGTCCATCTCATAATCTCTCCACGTTCGCGTGTTTTCACGACAGTTTCCGTAAAAGAATTGACCGAAACATACTTGGCAAAGAATTGTGCGAGGACGGCACCAAGTAGAAACACCCCGGTTCCCTCAAAAGCTGCTTCTTCAAAAGTTACTGTAACCTCCAGCCCACGTGCAAATGCGATTGAACCTTTCTTCGTGAGCCTGCGCGTGATCGGATTGCAGCTTATGGACTTGACACCTTCTATTTGTTTACGAGTTTGTAAATCATTGTTATCGCTATATAGTTTCAAAATGTCGCGAAGTGCTGAAGCCCCTTCACCGTCGTCGGAGAGAGACAAATAATTTAACGACAGATGGCTAATAACGCGCCAGGGAACCTCTCCCTCGGCCTGCGAGGGCCTGGGCGAAGTGGGAGCACCGAGACAGCGGATTGATGTGCAAGGCGCCGTTTTGGCCATAGTGAAGTCGGAAGCTGACTGCCCGACTGCCATGTGCAGTGGCAAATCACGGTTTGTGCAAAGGGCTTCGGCACCCAATTGCGTAATGTCGGCACTATACGGTGCGGCGGTGGAATCAACAAGTGATATGTAAACCTCGCTCCCCGCATAACTTTTCGATCTTCGACCTTTCAGTTTTTCCCTTTCTGAATAGGGTCTCGGAACCCGGTTTGTAATGTAATAGCCACTCGTATCGCCGTTTCCCGTATCTCTTGCCAGATAGAAAGGAGAAAACTCCTGAACCTGTTTAGAGCCGGAAGCTGCCCCATAGCCAACCACCCTGGAAATTTTATAAACTTCAAAGTCCTGCGCTTTGGTTCGGTCAGGGACAACGTGAAACTCAAAAGATTTATCTGAGACAGGTATACGGTCCAACCGTTTTTCAAATAGATTGATTGCAGGTGTACAGAACAACCCGAAATTATTACGGCTGATTGCAGCCTCAAGTTCAGGTTTGAATTCGTTGAGCAGAATAATGATGTCCAGTTCATTTCCGTCACAACGCTTGATTGGGACGCTCAGGCCTGTAATTTCAACAAACATAAATCGCTGGGGAAATGCAAAGTATTCATGTAGTAGTCGATACCCCTGGAAAGATCTGGCATCATAAGGAAGTAATTTTTGCCGGTCATCAAAACCTGCGCATCTGATGCAGGAAGCATCGATAATATGTCTCCACTTTACAGGTTTAGCCGCATGTTGCACTACGACCGCCACGATGTTTGCGAAAAACTGCTCGTATAAATGCATTGGGATTTCACCCGTCCCCATAAGATGCAAAAGCAACGAGTCCAGTTTCAACTTGCTAATCTTGAGCCCGGAGGGAGACTGTATTCGGATCCTAATTCCGGCTTTGACATCGGGAAGATTCGGTACTTCAAGCGAGGCCAACTCACGTGTGTAGTAATTTGCCTGTTGTACCTGAACAGGCCATAGATTCACATTCTGTGCCGTGCGATATTCACATCGGGTTTGCTCCCCTTTGCCCAGCAAACTGAAAAGCGATGAACCACGGGGAATCAAGAAACCATCGGCCAATCCGGTCTCTTTCAGGTCCGGTTCGAACTGAACGATGCACACAGAGGGAGTAGGTGCCAGATAGTAGGGATAAATGGTTTCCAGCAAGGACTGTGTAAATCTTGGGAATTCTGCGTTTAGTTTGAGTTGTACCCGAGCAGCAAGGAAAGCGAATCCCTCTAAAAGTCTTTCGACAAATGGGTCACGGCACGGTTGAAACTCATCCAATCCACCGAGGCGCCCCGCTATTTTCGGAAACTCCTTTGCAAACTCGGCCCCCATGGCCCGAAGATAGGCAAGTTCACGATTGTACAAATCCAGCATCCGCCTATCCACCTGGCTCTCCTTTCCATTTGCAGTGTCCGGTTTCCAAGTCTACTTCTGTCTTTATAAAAAGGCGGTCCGGCAGGGGTCGCGCCCACAACTCGCCTGAAATCTCGAACAAGAGGGTCCTTATATCATGGGTATCGGGGGAAGAAACCATATGAACCGATAACGCCTTATGTGAAATGCGTGGCTCAAAATTCTTCAGGGCCTGCTTCAACTGTGCCTCAAGTTCAGATGCATCCCCACCAGAGATGCTTGTGCCAGACAGGTCGGGGATCCCGTAGTTCAATACGGACCGTGCCACCTCGCCGAACTCATATATCATGTCATGTAAGGGATATGCCCTGGAGTTGAATAACATCTCAACGTCGTGAAGCACTGCTTTTCTGTATTTTCGCAGTGACACGACGTGCTGGTCCCGGCTTTCCCTTGAGGCCTCAGGTTCATCATCAGTGAGGCGGTCAAGCAAACATGGCTGTAGACGTTCGATAGGCGCAATTTCAGCCATTACTTATCTCACCGCTCTGCTGGTCAGGTTCTAAATTGTCCAGGTCTACTTGTCGTACTTGCATCAGCGGAAATTCATCTATGTCTGTGGCAAACACACGCTGCCCCAGGCCAAGGTACGTATCACCAGGTTGCTCAGCCCACTCGGTCTTACGCGATAGTTGAATAGCACTATCTTCACTGGATTCCGAACCAGGATACCGTGTCGGTATGAAACCAGCAGCTTCACCGCTATTGGCCCAGGTGAACTGAGCAGGACACCAAACCATGTCTCTAAGATCAGTGGGCGGTTCAATTCGAATCCCTTTAATTGCGGTGAAAGGTATCCAATAATACTTACCATCAACAATAGCTTCGAGTACCGGGCCAAGCCTGGAATCCACGTCTGCGATCCACTCAAACTGTTGATTGTCGATAGAGCCGGCAATGGCAGGTGCCGCGTCAAACGCTCGCTCTCGTAATTTCTGGGCGCCTTGATACTTTCCTTCGGCAATCAGTTGATTGGCCTGAACGAGCCAACCAACCCATTCATCGGGCTCTCCAAAGATAAGCGGCGAACGTTTGCCGGCAAACACCTCAGCCCGCAACGCCTCGCAATTGAGCGCCGCTCGGCAAACCTGGGCCATCAGTAAATTCAACGCATCAAGATCCGCTGCGACGTTAAGCTGGCTCAGAGCCCGCTCCCAATCTCCCATAACGGCCAAGAGCTGGAACAGGAAAACACGGAGCTTGGCGTCGGCCGGATCGGAACGCACCTGTCCTTCTAACGCCGCCAATGCCTCTTCAAGTTGGCCTGCTCGCAACAGTTCTTCCGCTTGCATAGTAACAGTCTCCAGCCGCTGGCTATCGTGCCTGGCCCTTGCCAGGCAGTTTAGCCGGTGGCGTAGTTATCAGACAACAAGATGGCGGTATTAACCACCCTTATTGCCGATCAAGTCCCACCATTTCTCGATTTGCCCAAGCTTCTTACCCGTTTCGTGGTCCGTTTCAATATAGGTCCACTTCATCTTACCATAATTGAAAGTCACTGATTCTGTCGGGATACCGCCGCCCCCACCGCCGATGCTGACCGAGGAGACGATAACATCCTCAAAGAGGTAATCCATATATGGCTGCTTGTCCCCGGTGGCACGGCAGAGTTCCAATGTTATTTTCTTAATGTGCTTGCCGTTGCAGCAGTGAAGATTCAGTTCCGGTGACGCCTTGTCAAGCGTCTTAACAATGGAGAAATCCTGGTGGGTACACCGCCCGGAAGTGGCTGCACCGCCGGAGCTTCGTGACCCTGCGCCACTCTGCGAAACACCGTGAGAGTAAGAGAGAATCTCAATCCAATCCTTATGTTTCTCGTCGGTGCTTTCACCTGGGATTCCTTCAATCTGCAAAAAAGCATCTCCTGGCATCTTATCTACTCCTTAAAATCGAAATTTAGTTAATCTTCTATTACCCAAAAACCGTAAACATACTCTATACGGCGGTTAATGCCTTAGCCGCCCTTTTTGACTGAGGGAAGCTTTGATACCAGCCGCAGCGAAACAGACAACCCTTCGAGCTGGTAGTGGGGCCTGAGGAAGAACTTGGCCGAGTAATACCCCGGGTCGCCTTCCACTTCGTCGACTACAACTTCCGCTGCCGCAAGAGGATACTGAGCCTTGACCTCCTCGGAAGCATTGGGATCGCTGGTAACATACTGCGTAATCCACTTATTGAGCCAATTTGCCATGTCCTCGCGCTCTTTGAAAGAACCAATTTTGTCGCGCACGATGCACTTGAGGAAATGGGCGAACCGACAGGTTGCGAAAAGATAGGGCAGTCTTGCCGCCAATTTGGCGTTCGCGGTTGCATCCGCATCGTCATATTCGGTTGGCTTTTGCAGCGACTGGGCACCTATAAAACATGCGTAATCCTCATTCTTCCAGTGTGATAACGGCATAAGGCCGTTCTTGGCCAATTCCGCTTCCCGTCGGTCGGTTATACCAATCTCAGTCGGACACTTCATATCTACGCCACCGTCATCAGTGGGGAAAGTATGGCAGGGAAGTCCTTCAACCATACCCCCGCTTTCAACACCGCGGATACGCGCGCACCATCCATATTCCTTGAAAGAGCGGTTAATGTTAGTACCCATGGCGTAGGCTGAGTTCACCCACAGGTATTTCGAGTGGTCGCCTCCTCCAGTGTCCTCTTCAAAATCAAACTCCTCACAAGGATTTGTTTTGGCGCCGAAGGGCAGTCTTCCGAGAAATCTCGGCATGGTCAACGCGATATACCTGGAATCATCAGAATCACGCAGCGAACGCCAGGGGGCATAGTCGGCGGTCTGGAAAATCTTGGTCAGGTCTCGCGGATTGCTCAACTCCTGCCAGGAGTCCATGTTCATCAATGTGGGAGCAGAGGCACTGATGAACGGCGAATGGGAGGCCGCAGAAATCTGGGCAACCCCGTTAAGGATTTCCACGTCCGGAGGACTGTGGTCGAAATAATAGTCACCGATTAGACAACCATAAGGCTCACCGCCCGGTGAACCGTACTCTTCCTCATAAAGCTTCTTGAACAGCGGGCTTTGGTCCCAGGCAGTACCTTTGTACTTCTTGATCGTCTTTGCCAAATCTTTCTTGGAGAGGTTCAGCACGCGAATCTTGAGTGTTTCGTCCGTTTCGGTATTATTGACCAGATGATGTAGTCCTCGCCAGGAACCTTCAAGTGCCTTGAAGTCCTCGTTATGCATAATCATGTTAATCTGCTCCGACAGCTTCTTATCAATCTCAGCGATAATCGCTTCAATGGTAGTGACCGAATCGTCGGAAACGAGGGTAGTTTCAGCCAGGGCCTGTTCGGCCAACGTTCGCACGGCAGAACTGATGGCATCTCGTGCATGGTCGGTTTTGGGCTTGAACTCCTTTTTGAGAAGTTTATCGAACTCATTTGGCTCTATCGCAACCGCTTCCGCTGCCTGTGCTTGTTTTTGTTCTTTCTTTTCTTCAGCCATTGGGTTATTCCTCCTTCCCACTATCAGCAGATTCGGCTTCAGGTTTTGGCGCCGACGTCAGGGCGTTTAGCAGGGCCTTGTCTTTGAGGACCTTGGCTAACAGCTCTTCGGCGCCACTCTTACCATCCATGTAAGACAGCAGATTGGATAATTCCGTCCGGGCCTTCAGCAACTTGTTCAGGGCGTCCACTTTTTGTGCCACCGCCGCCGGCGAGAAATCATCCATACTCTCGAAAGTTATATCGACGCTCAAGTTTCCTTCGCCGGTAAGCGTATTTGGCACCTGGAAGGCAACTCTCGGCTTCATTGCCTTGAGCCGGTCGTCGAAATTATCGACATCGATCTCAAGGAACTTGCGGTCGGCGACGCCGGGCAGTCCCTCGGCTGGTTTGCCGGCCAGGTCAGACATCACACCCATCACAAAGGGCAGATTGATCTTTTTCTCTGCACCGTACAACTCCACGTCATATTCTACCTGCACACGTGGAGCCCGGTTGCGAGCTATAAATTTTTGACTACTTTTCTTTTTTGCCATGCTCACTCCTTTCTCAATAACAGTAAGCGCCTAAGCTTGCCGGCGTTTTAAAAACCACAATATTATAGATTACTCTCTATCATTCACCTTCACTGCTCTCGGAATCGCTTCCGCCAACTCCACCGAGCATCTCGACCTGGTTCATAGCATCAGGACACACATCCTTAATGACATCGAGGAAATTTTTCGAAACCAGCTTCCTTGCCCTGCGCAGCAGCAGCGGTACGGGACTGGACGGTTCGTGGCGATCATAATACTGGCAGACTTTTTCGATAGCCAGCAGCGCCTCCTGGGGCGACCGAATCTCACCGGCAAGCGATACGCCGCCTTTTTGGGCTGCCGGAGCGGCCTCCTCTGCTGCTTCACCGTAACCGCGTTTGGCAAGATACCCTTGAACGCACTTATGGATATTGCCCAGAACGGACTGGAATCCGCTGAGATCAGGCGTCTGCCCCTGGTCAGCGCTTTTGGAAAACGCCGCCGTGATGTTAGTCACATGTTCGATGGCCTCTCCGGCGGCCTGGGAGGCCGCCAGCAGCTCATCTGTCGCCGTATCCTGAAAGGCCGCATCGATTACCGACGCATCGGGAACACCGGCCCCCTCGCCGGCCGCAAGGGCAATCTCTCCTTTGGCGACCTGGATGTCCCTGAGGCTGAACCTGCCCATTTGCGCCGAGTTGCACAGCGAGACTTCCGCCAATCGCTGCTTGAACTTCATCGGGTCCTGCGAACTGACCGTAGCCGGGGACAGAGATTGCAGGATATTTATTCGTTCCAGCGGGTCGTTGTTGTCGTCCGGGTCGAGCTGCGGGTAAAGTTTGTCCCAGAATCGCTCCAGCAGTCCGCGCAGGACGGCCAGACCGTCGCACAGGCCCGCCAGGCCGTCTGTCTTCAAGAGGCCAAGCGCCAGGTACAGAGCAACCCGAAGGTCTTTGGAACGCCGCAAAAGCTCCAGACTTTTCTCGCGAACTTCGCGCCAGTTAGGCTCCTCTATGACTTCCTCTGCACCCTCTACTACACCACCGGCAGATTTGGTTCGGACCATATCCTCCATCGCAAGGAAGGCAGCGTCGTAAGACAGGTCTTCACCACACGGGGCCTCCGGGCTCACTTCAAAAAGCAGGCTTTCAACATCAATTGCCATGGCAACTCCCACCAAACCAATAACTCAAAGTACTGCACTCAGCCTAAAGCGAAATTATCGCTGTATTCTCTTCTAAAGATATATAACCGGATACACTTCGTATCCGCCATTCAGCACCAGCTATGCCCATCAATAAATCCCCCCACTTACCACCGTCAAGCGCCTCGCTAAACGCTAAAGAAAAGCACCAATCCCGCAGGGATGCTACTTCCCTGCAGCATTGAGCTGAAGCTCCTTTGCAACCGTAGTGCAATTTTAGGGTTGTTATAACATACTGTCAAGCACCTTAGAAAAAAAATTTCAAAAATAATGCCAGCCTGTCAAAAAAATTCTTCAAGGCCGCGTCTGCTGCCGGATTTGTGTCGCAGCGTTTGCATCTTCCGCCCGAGGCTAAATCTCTGAACAGGACAAACGAAAAAAGCTAATACTGTGCAAAATTTGCCTTGACGTGGCCGCGGACCAGAGCAAAATGGTGTTTGTGTCGGCCGAAAACAACATAACGAGAGAACATTTAGACGAGGCTTCCCAAATAGCATCGGTAAAATCGGATACAGAAGTAACTTGATGAAACGGTAGTTAAGGATAGTTAACAAGTGAATGAAGAAAACCAGAGCAGTGCTGATCAGGCCCGCCGAAGAGCCCCAAAGCCGAGAGATAATTACGATGAAGAACAATACCAGATACTTCTGTGCTGCTCACAAAAAGAGGATATGACCGAGTGGAACCAGTGGCGCCAGCAGCATAAGGACGCAAGGGTCCTTCTTGAAGGCGCCGAGTTGAAGGGCGCTTACCTAAAGGGAGCAGACCTCGAAAACTGCCGGCTCAAGGACGCGGACCTCCGCGAGGCGAACCTGCAGGGTGCCAACCTCAATGAGTCCCATCTCGAAGATGCACACCTCAGCGGGGCCCATCTCAGCCGGGCCTATTTCTACCACGCGAATCTTAATGGCGCTTACTTGAACACCGCCGACATGGAAGGTGCGGACCTGACTGAGGCAACCCTGGAAGGTGCCTACCTGCGCGGCGCCAATCTCAGAAACGCCAATCTCCGGGCCAGTTGTGCCCGGCGGGCCGACCTTCTACAAACCCGTTTGGAGCACGCTAACCTCGAAGATGCCGATTGGCGAGGCGCGGATCTGAGCAATTCGCACCTCGAAAACGCCCATCTGGTCCGAACCCTTCTGCAGGATGCAAACCTCAGCGGTGCCCATCTGCAGGGTGCTGACCTGACCCGCGCCCATCTGGAGCATGCCAACCTTATCTATGCGCACCTGCAAAACACCCTTATCCAACACACGCACCTCGAACGTGCCTTTCTGGTCGAGGCCCATCTGGAAAACGCACGATTCCAACAGGCTATTATCGATGCATCCACCTTAATCTGGCGCTGCTGCGTCAATCGACATTCGGATTTTCGCGGCGTCGGCCTGGACAGTATACGCATAGACACGGGAACCAAACAGCTTCTGCAATACAACGTAAGGCGCATGAACTGGGAGGACTGGTATCAGCAGCAGCATCGGCTGGTGCGGCTGGCGGTCCGCCAGTTTTGGCAGATTAGCGACTACGGGCTATCTACGCAGAAAATCATCACTACCTTCTTCAAATGGACCCTGATTTTCGGCATCATTTACTACGCATGGGGTGCTGTTGACTTCTATCTGGTCGGGATCAAAGACCATCCCGGTATTGTAAGCGACCTGTTCGTCCTTTCAGACACGCAGGAAGCGGTATCAGGTCCGCTGGTGCCCTTTCGGGCCCTGTACTTTTCCGTGGTAACGATGACCACCCTCGGCTTCGGCGATATGTACGCCAATGCGCACAGTTTCTGGCGGGGACTGTTTGGCAGCGTGCTGCTGGTTCTTCAGGTGATTTTGGGCTACGGGCTGTTAGGGGCACTAATCACCCGCTTTGCGATCCTGTTTACGGCCGGCGGACCAGCCGCAAAATTCACAGACGAAAAAACCTGAGCCCCCGCTGGAATTAGCTTAGATCCCATATCGTCTTATTCTACAAATCCGGCCACCAGCTTAGGTTAGTCCCTGCCGAGAGTAGGCCAATCATGCCCGGTAAAAAACAAAATTTTTGCTAAATTCACCTTGACGTGTCCAACAAACTGAGCAAAATGGTGCTTATATATGCCGACATACAAAATGTTATTTAACTTGTATTTGCGTTCCCGATATTCTCGGGCCGATTAGAATACAACGTAAGAATAATTTTGAAACGGGACAGCTCTCATAACTGGGACAGTAAGTTGTAAAAAAATAAATAGCTATCTCGAGTTTTTCCCAATTAGAGTATTGGAGATATACACATGAACATATTCATATTGACATGGCTTGATCTGGGGGGCAGTAAGTTTCAGACAGGATACGGCGCAGCAAAACAATACAAGACAGCTCTGAATTGCAATAGTATTGCAACAACCATCAGCACGCAAACATTAACATCAACAAAAACAATACAAAAGTATGGGAAACATACAGTGGTCCTAGGCACAACCCAGTTGGTCGGAGTAGACCCGGGAGAAGATATCATGGCGTCGGGGGGTGGAACCAGATCGGGCACCCTGGACGAACAATTTAAAAGACTGCAGGGTAATGATAAAAACTGCTACGTAGTATCCACGAATAAGTCGCACAACCTATCCTGGGTCCTATCCAAACAGGCGTTCCAAAAGTTCCCGACAGCGGGACGTACTAAGGTGGTGATAAACATGGATCAGCACACTGACTGCGGAACCAGCACGGACCCTCTTGAAGCAGACAGTACTATTCAGTGCAGTAATTGGGGCCAGTATCACTTGAAATACGAAGGGTGTGGAGATGACGAAAGGTATTACGTGGTACTCGGTTGCTCAAATAAGTATTTGAATAAGTCCGGCATTTTTTGGAATAAGCCAAAAAGCAAATCTCCCTCAGGATACGAACAGGGTGGCGACACGGCGGTACTGGATAAGATGAAAAAGGAAATGGAGATACTGGATAAAGAGGGAAAGGTAGTAGGGAAGAAGGATTGCGATGTATACATCACAATCGACAATGACGTCTTTAACACACCAATGACCCACTATGAGGCGGGCGCGTTAGAAGAGACAGCCGTGTGGAAATTGTTGGATAATGCACTCGGAACTATGAACAAATTGAACGTTGTTGGAGGGGATGTAACAGGCTTGCCGACACAGGGTGGGGGGAGCCAGGTAGTGACCGCAATATCAAAAACGAAAGCAGGTATGGAAAAAATAACGGAGCAGTTCAAGTAAAAATAGGGAAAGATAAAGATAAGGAATTAAAAATAAAGCCGGACGTCCGTTTTTTTGATACTCACCAATGAACGGATATGATCTTCTCATGTTATAAATAGGGAGAGCCACCTATTTTACTTACCCATTTTAACACTATCTCTCTGTTCTCCCACCTGCCTGAGTCCGAATCCCTGTAGCCTGTAGACAGGGACCCAGTAGGCAGGGATCCAGCTATTTATGTGTTTATAAAGCACTTGTTTGGGCATTTTTTGTTGTCTTATGCGCATTTTGTGCTTTTTCGTCCAACTTTAACCCGTGAGAAATAAACGCCGAAGGCGTTTGTTTACTTTCTAACTGGGCGTCTTTCCTTTTTCCTTGCTTACTCCTTACTCCTTACTTCTTTTATTCTTTTTTTTCATTTTTTCCTTTACAATTGTTTGATAATATGTTAATATAACTCCTTGTTTGCCAG
>JAUWLI010000162.1 GCA_030613765.1 Phycisphaerae bacterium | reverse complement strand
ATTCCGAACACAGAAGCTAAGCCCGTCCGGCCGATGGTAGTCCTTACGGGCGAGAGTAGGTATCGCCAGGAATTATAAGCCCCGATGGTGAGAATCGTCGGGGCTTTCCTCTTGCGCAATAATTCTTAGTTCGTTGTTCGTAGTCTTTAGTTTTTAGAGTCGAATTGGGGGATTTTGGTAATTAGAGGCCGGCAGTTAAAAGGTGTCGGCTTTTTGCTTCGGGCATACGTTCGGTTAGATATGATCCAATGAATTGATTTCGTTAAAAAAATAAGTCAACGAAAAACAAAATCCAAAGAGTATACCTCGATTTTTATTGATCACCACTGCATGTTAGCATAGACTGCAAGAAAAATATAGACTCTATTCAACCGAGAAATTAGGAAGGTTTTCGATTAGCTGGATGAGGTATGTCCGAAATGAAGCTGCGTGGAGAAGTATTTCAATTTCTGTCGAGAAAGAATATACCAAATCAATCATTGGGAAAACTTAAAATATCACCAGAACAAAGGCCTGATATCATCATTTGCCTATCTTTTGAACTAAAAGATAAGCCCTTTGAGATCAATTTTGCACAAGTGATACCAAAGAGACCTTCAGTTGGTGCTTTTGAGTACGTTGATCCATATATAGATAGATATATGAAAGAAAGGTGGCCAAAATGTCTGTGTGGATCAGGAACGATAGAGATCCCGGAAGGCTCAGGAACCCTTTCTTGTGATTTGCTCCGAAATATACTTGAATTTCTGCGGAAAAGTTCGTGGCACCTAAAAGAAAATGTCAACGGAGTAATTGCAGACCAAGATCAGATTGCTCGACATGTCGGATATCGGCGTAAATATGTAGACCGGCAAATATATGATATAAAGGGAAATCGTAGGCCTAAATCCTCTGAAAACTACGTACCAACTAATGTAGGAGAATACGTTGGTCCGGGAGTTGCTTCCCTACCAGATATCAGTCCAATCGACAACATAAACGAGTTTGTATGGAGCCAAATCATCTATTTTCCTGATCGATCGAGTCTTGCAAAAGATTTGCCTCGTATAAAGGCCAAGGCACTTGAATTTAGGAAGCATTATAATGGTTATAATGAACTAATTGACGCCCGCAGACACTTAGATAAAGGAGAAGTTAAGGCTTGTGTTAGAGCTGGTGCTTCTGCTGTTGATGCGATACTGAGGTTTAATTGTAGTCAATGGGACGTGTGTTTCCCTACAAAACCAGTACCATTTGATCAAAAAATAGAAGATATCCTGGCATTATCGGGAATGCCGTCTTATAAAGCAGTGGATCCAGAAAATTTGCAAAATCTTCTATATCTATACCTTGCGCGAAACAAAATGCATGAAGGCGATTGCTTCTACAAAGATAAGCTTGGAAACATTGTTCAAGTGAAAACCGTGGATCAATGCTCAACCCTGCTAGCTAGTGTAGAAAGTTTTGTAGTATGGGTAGATTCAATTGTCTAATGGGAAATTTTGTTGATCTTGGTAGAGATAATGATTTGTTGAAAACGACTGCTAAAATAAAGCATTAGATGTCGCTTCAATGCCGATGGCAATCCCATAGTAAAATTAAAGATTAAAATGTAAAATGCAAAAATGAGAAAAGAATATGAATTTTCGAAGATGAAGGGACGTAAGAATCCCCATGCCAAAAAGCTCAAGAAACAGGTGACTCTTCGGCTGGGGGTCGATGTGATTGCGTATTTCAAAGGATTAGCTCAAGAGACGGGAATTCCGTATCAAAATCTGATAAACCTTTATCTGAAGGAATGCGCCCATTCCCGTAAGAAGCTTATTCTCAAATGGGCGGTTTAAAGCGGGGCCGGGGAGGAGATGCCAAGCGGCTTGAACTCCGTTCGGAGGCAAACCTTTTGGGCGAGAGTATGCGGATTAGTCGTAAATCGATAGTTCGAAGTTTGTAGTTTTTAGAATCGAAATGGGGGATTTGTTTTGACATTAGCATTGATTGTGCTTACACTGTTTTTTCAAGATTAGAGGAAAAGTATTATGATTGAGCTTGTCAAAAATAACAGCAACGCAGTGGCCGGCCTTTGTGAGCGATATAACGTGAAACATTTAGATCTTTTCGGCTCGGCGTTGAAGGAAGAAGATTTTGACCCTGAGAGCAGCGACATCGATTTTCTTGTAGAATTCCAGCCTTTAGAGCCGGTGCAGCACGCCAATTGCTACTTTGGACTACTTGAAAAGCTGCAGGATATGTTCGGGCGCAACGTAGACCTTGTTGAAGTCAAGGCCATAAACAATCCATACCTTCTGGAGTCGATTAACAAGAACAGGAGTGAAATATATGCAGCCTGAAACACGAAAGTTCCTTTATGATGTCTGTCAGGCCTGCGAAGGACTCCTGGAATTTACAGAGGGGAAAACTCTTGAAGATTATAATGCGGAGCTTTTATTGAGAAGCGGTGTGGAACGGCAGTTGATGATTATAGGCGAGGCCCTGAGTCAGGCTGAAAAAACAGATTCCAACGTGTCAAAGACTATCAGCAACATACGCCGGATTGTCAACCTTCGCAACGTTATTGTACATGGCTACTCAACAATAGAGAATGAGACCATCTGGGGGATTTTGCAGGAACATGTCCCTAAGCTTCACGAGCAGGTTAAGATACTACTTGGCCAATAGGTTATGTGGTGTACCTTAGGCAAGTCTTTTGGGCGAGCGTTCATATCAGCGGGTAAATAGTCGTTAGTTGAGAGTTTTTAGTTCGTGGTTCGTAGTTTTTAGAATTGAATTGGGGGTTTTGGTAATTATAGGCCGACAGTAAAAAGCTGTTGGCCTTTTGGTTTGCGCGAGATATGTTACAATACGAAATCGGTGGAGTAAGCCTCCAACCTAATCCTTAAATTGCTGCCTGCCGTGTTGTATGGACAATTTACCGTGAAAATCTACTTATGAGGCTGCCTTTGCAGACCGATATATTTTGAAGATGGAGAAGTGTTTTCAGTCATTATTGCTCAGAGGAGATATAGCAAATGGAAACTGAAAAGAAAAAGACAGCTTCAAGAAGAGCAGTACGATACCCGCTTATTGTGTTCGGAGTTGGAGTTCTGCTCGCGGTTGTCGGGCCCATGTTCACAGATACGATTGACCCGTATCGTTTTGGTAGTGTTGTCGGGAGTTTCACAGTCTATGCATTCCTGGCGGCACTCGTGATAGGTTACATGTCGGACCGAAAACACAGGAAGATAGAACAGAAGATGAGCCATGCGGCGGATCAGTAGTAGGATGGAGCAGGACCAAAATCAAAATGTAAAATGCAAAAATTTGTGGTTCGTAGTTCGTGGTTTTTGGTATCGAATGGGGGGATTTTGGTAATTACAGGCCGGCAGTTGAAAGATCCGCTCTAAACTATGCCAATAGGCCATCCATCGATTACACTCGCCGCAGCAAATTGCGGGAAACGGCCTATTTAGAGCGGGTCAGGCAGGACAGAGGAGGAACTGTTTTTTGTGATTTAACGTTTGACAATGTATTCAGGCCGTCTTACACTAAATACCTATGGGTAAAGAAGAAATCAAAAAGAGATTGCTTGAGTCTGTCAAACAAGATCCACATTTATCAGATATAAAATCGGTGGCTATATTTGGTTCTTGTGTAAACGGTATGGCAACAGAAGACAGTGATGTTGACGTTCTTATAGATTTCGAGCCAAACGCGGTCATTGGTTTCTTTGCATTGTCCGACATCAAAGACAATTTTGAGAGGTTCCTCCACAAAACAGTTGATCTGCTCACTCCACAGGCGATAAGCAAGTATTTCCGGGACGAAGTTTTACAGCAGGCTGAGTATGTCTATGAGAAATGACAGAACATATTTGGCCCATATCCGGGATGCAATTGAGACCATTGAGGAGTATCTGCAGGGTGTTACCTATGAGCAGTTTGCCTCCAGCAAGATGATTATTGATGCTGTCGTAAGGGAACTGGAGATAATTGGTGAGGCCTCCAATAACCTCAGCCCACAATTCAAGCAGGAAAATCCAAAGATTCAATGGCGTCGAATGAAGGATATGAGAAACTTCCTTATCCATGAGTATTTTGGCGTTAACACAAAAGTTGTTTGGAACACCTGCAAAAGTGATATCCCTTTGTTCAAAGGCTTTGTCAAAAAAGCGCTCGATGGCTAAGCACGTCCGGCCGATGGCGGCCCCATAGTAAAATTAAAAATCAAGATGTAAAATGCAAAAAATTCTTAGTTCATAGTTCGTAGTTTTTAGAATCGAATTGGGGGATTTTGGTAAGTATAGGCCGGCAGGTTGGGAGATGTCGGCCTTTTGGTTTGGGCTTTGACTTTTCAAGACGAACCTGATATTCTACCGGGTAACAGACTTGGTGGCACATCGGTCCAGGGAGGTGCCGTGTCATATGTGGAATTCCGGGTAAATCCTATATTGTTCATTTTTGAGAGGATTGTGAAAATGAGGGTAAAACAGAAAAGCATTTTGCTTATTGCAGTGGGCGCTGTCTTTGCAAGTTTATTGGTTTGCCAGGGGAGTTTTGGGGCGGGTGCCAGGGGGGAAACGCCGCCGGAGGGTGTTAGCTCGCAGAGCTTCATGGGGCCTGTCACTAAAGAAACCATTCGATACAACATATACCTGCCCGACGGCTACAACAGCGGCGATAAGCGGTACGCGGTGATTTATCATTTGCACGGACTGGGTGGCAGTGAAAGATCGGGCAATCAAGTAGTTGTACGGGGTCTGGAAAAGGCGGTGGCAGCCGGGGTGATTGAGCCGATGATTATCGTGTTTCCAAACGGGCACAGGGACACGATGTGGGCGGACAGTAAGGACGGGGCCAAGCCGGCTGAGACAAATGTGATCCGCGAGCTGATACCGCACATCGATTCGAAATACCGCACTATCGCCACGCGCCAGAATCGGGTGATACAGGGGATGTCAATGGGCGGATACGGTGCGGTTGCGTATGCGGTCAAGTTTCCCGATGTTTTCAGCGTTTGTGTGAACTACGACGGGGCCGTGCATAACTGGGAGACGCTAACATCTCGACGCGGCGGGATTTCCAAAGGGATCTTCGATAATGACGAGGAGTATTTCAAACAGTATTCACCCTGGTACAACGCGAAAGCTAAAGCCGATTCTATCCGCAATAAGGTGGCTTTTCGAATGGTTGTCGGTGCATTGCGTGAGTTTAATGAGAACTTTCGCCGGCATCTTGAGAATCTAAATATCGGCGTTGACTACGTGCAGACTTCCTGCGGGCATAATCTTGGGTGTTTGATTGAAAAATCAGGGCCTGAGAGCTTTGCTCTTATAGCCAGGCATATCGGAAAAACGAGCAGACAAGTTTCCAGGGGAGTGGAGATAGCAAGCGCAAAGGACCTGGTCTATGCGAAGGTCGGCGAGCGTGAGCTTAAACTGGATGTGTTCTGGAATAAAAATGCCGAAGACACCATGCCTTTGATAGTATGTGTTCATGGCGGGGCGTGGACCGCAGGGAGCAAGGACTGGTGCCCCGCGCTTCGGATGGTAAAAAGCGGCTATGTCGTTTCGAGCATCAACTATCGGCTGAGCCAACACGCACCGTTCCCGGCGCAGATACATGATTGCAAGGCGGCGATTCGCTGGCTGCGCGCCAACGCCAGGAAATATCACATCGACCCGAAGCGAGTTGGTGTATGGGGAGGCTCGGCGGGTGGACATCTGGTTGCGCTTCTGGGGACAACCGCCGGCAATAAAGAGCTGGAAGGAACCGTCGGCGGTAACCTTGAGAAGTCCAGCAGAGTTCAGGCTGTGTGTGATTTCTTCGGGCCTACTGATTTGTTTGACTTTTACAAAGACAAGGAGAATCGCCACTACGATTACACGACGACAGTAGTCGACAGGCTCCTTGGCGGCCCGATCGCCGAAAAGAAAGAATTGGCAGAATCGGGCAACCCGGTCAATCACGTTACGGCCGACGACAGTCCCTTCCTGATTATGCACGGCGACAAAGATGACCTCGTGCCCATGAAGCATAGCGATATTTTGAATGAGGCATTGAAGAAGGCCGGCGTCGAAACAAAGCTACATGTTGTCCAGGGGTCAGGGCATGGCTTCGGCGGTCCCGAAATCAACAAGATGACCGACGAGTTTTTTGACAGGCATTTGAAGGTACAAAAACCGACTGGTCAGGATGGCAGGGCCCGGACTCGTCGTTCAAGGCAACGCGGGCAGCAGCAATCAGGTCGCCGACGAGAAGCGCAACTTCCGGCCGGTGCAAAAGTGCAGCGGGACATTGTCTACGCCCGAGTGGGGGAAAGGAAACTGCTCCTTGATCTCTATCTGCCGCCCAAAGGCTCATCGCCATTACCAGTGATAGTGTGGGTACACGGAGGAGGTTGGCGCGGGGGCAGCAAGGGGTCCGGCGGCTGGGCACGCCGTATGCTCAACAGAGGCTATGCGGTTGTGGATGTCGGCTACCGCCTCAGTGGCGAAGCGATTTTTCCCGCGCAGGTCGAAGACTGCAAAGCGGCGGTACGCTGGGTGCGCGCAAACGCGGCCAAGTACGGTCTCGATTCAAATCGCATAGGTGCATGGGGAAGTTCGGCGGGCGGGCATCTGGTCGCGTTTCTGGGTACGGCAGGTGATGTCAGAGAATTCGACACGAAGGCAAACGCCAAATACTCCAGCCGGGTGCAGGCCGTATGTGATTGGTTCGGCCCGACGGATTTTCTGCAGATGGACAAGCACGCACTGGAGGGCAGCCGGTTGATTCACGATGACCCAAAGTCGCCGGAGTCGCTGTTGGTTGGAGGTTCGATTCAGAAAGAACCGTATCGCTCAGTGGCCAGTAAGGCCGACCCAATCACGTAT
>JAUWLI010000248.1 GCA_030613765.1 Phycisphaerae bacterium | reverse complement strand
CACAATCCTAAAGGCCTCAACGCCTTTACCAACGCTGACGATTTCTCCATGATCGTGAACACACAGAGATTTTCCTGATTATATCGTATGCTTATACTATTTATTTGACAGTTTTTACTTGACCTCACTTAATTGATTATTGATTATTGACGATTTAATTCATAGTTGGTAATTATTAGCAGTCCCTGGCTAAAATGCAGGGCAAAAGGGACACCCAATTAGATTAGGGTTTTACATATTAGATTCCTGGCTGCGGGATGACAGAAAAGGCGGGAATGACAATAGGTGCTTTTATGGATGATAAACAAGTAAAAGTTGGGCTCGCAGGCTTCGGTACTGTTGGCTGCGGCGTTGCAAAGCTGATACTCGAAGAAGCAGATTCGATAGCGGCTAAAACCGGCCTTCGCCTGGAACTTGCCTGTGTAGTTGATACCGACATCGAGTCCGAGCGGCCTGTAAAGCTGCCGGACGGTATCCTGACCAATGATATAAACAAACTCCTAAATGATGACACCATTCCAATAGGCATCGAACTTATCGGCGGAACCGACGCAGCAAAAGAAGTCCAGATAAAAATGCTCCAGGCGGGCAAAGACGTGGTCACAGCCAACAAGGCCTTGTTGGCTGAGCACGGAAACGAACTCTACGAAGCTGCTCACAAGAACAATCGCTGCATCGCTTTTGAAGGCAGCTGCGCAGGGGGTATTCCGATTGTATCAGCTATCCGAACGGGATTGACCGCAAATAATATCACGGCGATGTACGGCATCGTGAATGGAACGTGCAACTATATCCTTTCCGAGATGACCAGTAAAGACAAAGATTTCTCCGAGGCTCTGGCTCAGGCCCAGAACAAAGGTTATGCAGAAGCAGATCCTACACTCGATATCAACGGTGGCGACAGCGCCCACAAGCTGGCCATATTAGCTTCTATTGCGTTCGGTTACGAAATTGCACTCAGCGATATCTTCGTTGAGGGGATTGAATCAATCTCAAAAAATGATATTCGCTACGGCGGAGAAATGGGTTACACCCTGAAATTGCTGGCAATAGGCCAAAAAGACAAAGAGGGCAGAGTTTCACTTCGGGTCCATCCTTCATTTATTGCCAAGGACAGTCCACTTGCGCGTGTGTCCGGCCCATTTAATGCTGTCAGTATCTTTGGCAATGCGGTCGGCCAGGTAATGTACTACGGCCGAGGTGCGGGAATGATGCCGACAGCAAGTGCGGTTGTTGCAGATATTATAGATGTCGCTATTGGCAATTCAGCTACCACTTTTCGACACCTGCATCTAAAACCGAGAAGCGAAATAGAGTTACTGATAGAGAATATCGATAATTGTGTCAGCAGGTTCTATATCAGGGTCCTGGCAAAGGACCAGCCAGGTGTAGTTGCCAGCTATGGCAAGACACTTGGCGATCACCAAATAAGTATATCCGGTGCTCTACAGCACGAAGGCACCGGGCCCGACAATACTGTTCCGGTGGTAATCACAACACATCCAACGCAGCAGAAGAATGTCACAGCTGCATTAGGTGAACTTGCAGAACTGGATGTTCTCAGCGGCAAACCTGTCTGTATAAGAATCGTAGATATCCCAGAGGATAACAACTAATGACAAAATATGTGATAATAGTACCAGACGGGGCCGCAGACAAACCGCTGGAGCAATTCGGTAAAAGAACCGTGCTCGAGGCTGCTGAAACGCCGAATATGGACAAAGTCAGCACGCATGGCAGACAAGGTCTTGTCCAGACAATTCCTGATGACATGGAAGCCGGAAGCGATGTTGCTCAAATGAGCTTGCTGGGCTATGATCCTCGCACGTTTTACAGCGGCAGGGCGCCAATAGAGGCGGTGGCACGCAATATTCAATTATCCGCTGACGACTGGGTTTTCCGATGTAATCTGATTACTATTGCCGATGGTAAAATGGCGGACCACAGTGCCGGACATATCTCCACTGAAGAAGCCAGGGCGCTGATAAAAGAGTTAAACGAACAATTAGGCGATGAGAAGTTTCAGCTTTATCCGGGCGTAAGCTACCGGCATTTACTGATCTTCAAAGGTCTGGATTTCGACGTTCAGACATATCCGCCGCACGATTTCATCGGTCAGAAAATAGAAAAGATTTTGCCCCGCGGCAAAGGTGCCGAAATGCTCATCGATTTGATGGCCCGTTCGCAGCAACTTTTCAGCAATCACGACATTAATAAGGTCAGAAAAGACCTCGGTGAAAATCAGGTCAGCTCCATTTGGCTCTGGGGCGAGGGTAAGAAAACGCTGATGGAAAGTTTTCAAAAGCGATTTGGTCTTAAAGGCGCCACCATAACTGCTGTCGACCTGGCGAGGGGTCTGTCAAAGCTGATTGGCTTTGACGTGATAGATGTGCCTGGCGCCACCGGATTTATTGACACAAATTATGAGGGCAAAGCCCTGGCTGCAATAGAAGGACTCGACAAATACGACCTTGTTTTTGTGCACATCGAAGCGCCGGATGAAGCATCTCATAACGGCAATGCCGAGATGAAGAAGAAAGCCATCGAACAAATTGATAAGTATATTGTCGGGCCTGTCCTTGAGGCGCTGCAGAAATATGAAAGCTGGCGAATACTGGTAATGCCGGACCATCCTACGCCGGTCTCAAGCAAAGCTCATTCATCTGAGCCGGTCCCATTTGCTATGGCAGGCGATAATATCAGCGGTATTTTGCATAAAACTTTTGGTGAGAGCAATGCCGCTGCGTCAGGATTTAGAATAGACAATGGTTTTGAAATTATGGAATACTTCCTGAAAAGTTAAAGGAACATGTGTTTCAACTGAACGTATTAGACAGTGTATTTTTTTAAAGGTTAACTATGGCAATAATTGTGCAAAAGTTTGGTGGGACTTCGGTCGCTGATGCGGCAAAGATTCGCCGGGCCGCTGAGCGTGTAATCAGGACGGTAAAGGACGGTTATCAGGTTGTAGTGGTGGCTTCAGCCCGCGGGAAACAGACGGACCAGCTTGTTTCCGACGCTTTGGAACTTAATCCAAATCCGCCTAAACGCGAGATGGACCAACTGCTAAGTACCGGCGAGCAGCAAACAGTTTCGCTTATGGCTATGGCTCTCGACGCTATGGGACACGATGCTATCAGCTTTACGGGCGGGCAGATTCGAATGCTCACGGACAGCGTTCATACAAATGCGCGGATAAAAAGCATCGGAGCCGAGCGAATTCATAAACAATTAGATAAAGGTAAAATTGTTATTGTCGCAGGCTTCCAGGGTGTAGACGAGTATGAAAATATAACGACGCTGGGCAGAGGGGGCTCAGACACTACCGCAGTAGCGCTTGCTGCGGCCCTTGGGGCCGAGGAGTGCGAAATATATACCGACGTAGATGGAATCCATACGACCGACCCACGAATGTTTAAGAATGCTGCGAAAATAGAACAGATTAGTTATGATGAAATACTGGAGCTGGCAAGTCTTGGGGCCGGTGTTATCCATACTCGGGCCGTCGGTTTCGGCAAAAAATATGATGTCAAGATGCACATACGAAGCAGCAGCAAAGAAACAGAAGGAACAATAATTACTCATGAGGTGCCACAAATGGAAGGTGTAGTAGTTTCAGGAGCAACAGTACAAAAAGATATGGCCAAGATAGGTCTTGTGGGGGTTGATAACGTTCCGGGTAATGCCGCGAAGATTTTCGCATGTCTGGCAAATGCCAAAGTTGTTGTCAATGACATCGTTCAAACCGAGGTCAGTGCCGAAAAGGCAAACCTGTCTTTTATGATCGGTGCTTCCGATTTGGCGGCGGCCCAGGAGGCCGTAGAAACAATCAAAAACGAGGTTAATTGCGAACGAATATTCGTACGCGAAGATATTGCCGAGATTTCCGTAGTCGGCGTGGGAATGCGAACCCATTACGGCGTTGCAGATAAGATGTTCAGTGCCCTGGCTAAGGCCAAAGTCAATATAGATTCAATTACCACCAGTGAAATTCGCATCAGTTGCATTGTCGATAAAGACCAGGCCAGGGAAGCCCTTGAGACAGTTTGTATCGCTTTCGAGTTAGACAAACCCTCTGAAGAAAGAAGTCAAGTTTCTTAACTTTTAGCTCATTCTGGGGAAGTAGGCCGCGACCAACGATTCGCTTGTCTACGACAGCTAAATGTTACGTAAAGCAAATAGACCCACCTATGCGATGAGCAGGCGCCGGAAAGCCGGTATAATTACCCTGTGCCTGATTCTGGCGGTCATTTTTATCTGGCTTGACCACAGCCCGCTTAAACGCAGATGGCAGCAGCGGCAGAAATCTGATAAACAAGCAAAAGCTTACGACCTCGAAAAATACCACAAAAAAACTTTCACAGTCGTAAAGACTGTCGATGGCGACACTATTTACATAGACATCCCTGACGTCAACCATAATCACACCAGAATAAGGCTTTGGGGAGTCGATTCGCCGGAGACCAAAAGCCAGTATAGCAGCGTCATGTATTTCGGCCCTGAGGCCGTTGAATTTACTACGAAATTAACCCTCGGAAGGCAGGTCACAATTTACCTTGAAGAACATAATACCAGGGGAAAATATGGTCGGCTCTTGGCCTATGTCCAACTGCCCGATGGCAGGTTTCTGAATGAGGTTCTGGTTTCTGAGGGTTTTGCTTATGCTGACATACGTTTTCGTCACAGTCTTTATCGCAAATACGGGCAGTTAGAGGCCAGCGCCCACAGACATCAAAAAGGTTTATGGGAAAAGGTAACCCGAGAGCAATTGCCCGAATGGATGCAAAGAATGAAACCTAACCTGCTC
>JAUWLI010000015.1 GCA_030613765.1 Phycisphaerae bacterium | reverse complement strand
GGATTTTTCAGCGGGACCGGATGCCCGGTCAAGACGCTATCACGATAGATGCCCTGGCCAGTGACACGGTAAAGGCGTTCAGCGATATTGAGGCGGTCGATTTTGATGATGGCACTTGCACCCGGCGAAATCTTGAGCTTTTTTCCGCGCATGCCAAATCCGTCTTTCGGAAATTCATAACCGTGGCTTTCAACAAAGAAGAAGACCTCTGTGTCCATCAAGCCCGGTTCATAAAAAGCGACAATTCCATGGCTGTCCGTAAAGTACCTTATGTTGTTAGTGGTTCGTAATTCAACCAAAGGCACCCCCCGTTCGGTTTGTCGGTCCACAACCTGAATCTTGAAGTATTTACACGAAGAATCTTTGTTTGTCACAGGTTGCTGTACAGAGGAAATAACCGAACAGGGGCAAATAAGAACCGGCAAAATTATCATCAAGATAATCCGTAGATGGCTTTTAATCATTGCTTTCATTTCCGTACCTACCTTGTGTGGTTTCTAAAGTTGTTTCCAATACGTCTTTGTTTGGTTAATGTCACAGCAATCTTTTATTACAGTGAACTTTTATGGAAAAGTATAAGGGATTCAATAATGAATAGAAAGCAGGAAAACAGCAGTGTGTGCCTTGTAGAAAAACAGCGATTCGCCCATTGGTGAGCGAATCGCCGGTATTGTTATATGAGTGGAGAACGTATATGAAAATTCTTGTTTATATTGGTGATTAGTAACGACGTCCACCACCGCCGCCGCCACGACCCCCGCCGCCACCACGGCCACCGCCACCACCGCCGCCACGACCACCGCCAAAACCACCACCTCCTCTGCGTCCGCCACCGCGGTCGGTTTTCGGACGAGCCTCGTTGACGTTAATGGTACGGCCCTTCAAATCTTTCTCGTTCATTTCTGTGATTGCGGTTTGGGCTTCACTCTTTGAGGGCATTTCGACAAATCCAAAACCTCTTGACTCACCACTGAACTTATCTGTTATGATAGTGGCGGTGCTGACCTGGCCATGTGCTTCAAAGGCCTCACGCAAGTCGTCTTCAGTTACCTCACGTGCCAAATTTCCAACATAGATATTCATTTCGATTTCCTTTTCTCGCCTTTAACGGATATTACCCATTTAAAGGACTTAGCTAAACGGTTGAATTTTCCTTTCATTGAAGCATTAACAATGGCCGCCAACTACAACTGGCCTGGGGTCTTTCACAGGTTTGCTACCCTCATTGCCTGCATGATCCGAGGATAGAGTTTGCCCGCAATTACCCGACTCAAGAGCGACCTGCAACAACAACGGGAGGGAGCCAGACAGCTCATCTAACTCCCTTCCCAAAAAATATTAATTTTCTGCCGGCTCTGCCGGAGACTCTTCAGAGGGTGTTTCCTGAGGCTCTTCAGGTGGTGCCTGAGGCTCTTCAGGAACTTGAGGTGTTTCTTCGCAAACCATACGATTCACTCCTTTCATAAATAAAGAAACTTAGCTTATAATCTCATCTTTCTTCCTTACAGCAGAAGATTCAGCATTATCGGGGCAACAATAACGCTTGTCAATATCTTTTTTAGATAAATATAGTGTATTTTTTCGCCTCGGCTGGCTTTATGAAGGAGATTGCGTTTTCAATACATACTTGGTATGTTAAGCGTTAATTGGGTATTTCGTTTCAAAAAGGACAATCATACGGATGGAAAGGGAACTTTAGTGAACAGACTTTTAGCTTTGAGGATCGGTATCGGTTTTCTGATAGTCCTGGCGTCGGTGGAGGTTTACGGGGGCTCCGGGATTGATTATTGGCCAACGTGGCGTGGACCTGATGCCACAGGTGTGGCCCCAAATGGCAATCCGCCCATTACCTGGAGCGAGACGGAGAATATTAAATGGAAGGTCAAACTGACCGGTGATGGTACCTCAAGCCCAATCGTCTGGGCTGACAGAATATTCTTTCAGGCGGCCATTAAGACGGATAAAAAGGGCACGCCAGCCGCTCCAGAGGCTCAGAATTCGGGACCGAGTGCAGGCAGAAGAAGACCCTTTCATGGCGGAAGGGCTCCGACGAATGTTTACAAGTTTGTCCTTGTCTGTGTTGACCGAAGGAACGGTAAGCTTCTCTGGCAGAAGACCGTTCGTGAAGAGCTGCCTCACGAGGGCCATCATCCTACTCACGGCTTTGCTTCTTATTCACCGGTCACCGACGGCAGGCACGTCTGGGCGAGTTTTGGTTCTCGCGGTGTGCATTGCTATGACATCGAGGGCAACCACTTATGGAGCAGGGACCTGGGGAAGCTGAGAGCAAAGATGATGTTCGGCGAGGGCAGCTCGCCGGCTTTGGCTTCTGATACGGTGATTGTCGTGATGGACCATGAAGACGACTCTTTCATCTATGCGCTCAGTAAGAAAACGGGTCAGACGATATGGAAAAAAGGTCGGGATGAGGTCACTTCCTGGGCGACACCGGTTGCCGTTGAAGTCGACGCAAAGATTCAGGTGATCGTCAGCGCGGCGAAATTCGTTCGCAGCTATGACCTTAAAACGGGCCGGCTCATCTGGCAATGCAGCGGGCAGACCGGAAACGTAGTTCCTTCCCCGGTCGTTGGTTTCGGGAAGGTGTTTTGCGCCAGCGGTTTTCGCGGCAGCGCCCTGCAGGCTATCGAGCTGGGACGCACCGGTGACCTGAGTGGTTCCGATGCCATTAGCTGGGAGGTTAATAAAGCGACCCCTTATGTTCCCTCGCCCCTGCTCTACGGGGACAAGATTTATGTTTGTTCCGTCAATAAGGCCGTCATTTCCTGCTACCAGGCAAGGACCGGCAAAGCCAATTTTGTGAAACAGCCTCTTGAGGAAACGAGAGATATTTACGCCTCACCGGTAGGAGTAGCTAATCGGATTTATTTCGTTGGACGAAATGGCGTATGCCAAGTCATCAGGCATGCAGAAGAATTTCAAGTGTTGGCTACGAACACTCTGGATGACAAGTTTGATGCCTCGCCTGCTATTGTTGGAGACGAGTTGTTCCTGAAGGGTAAAACACATCTTTATTGTATTGCTAAACCACGCAAGAAAAGATAACGTCAGGAAAACTTCAGATAAGAGCGGCGGGCAATCGGGACAGGATGATTTCAAAGTTTGATGCCAATCTTCCTCCACGTAGTCAGGATGTCCCTCTTGGGATAGAAACCAACATGGCGAAACACTTCCCTGCCCTTGCTGTCGAAAAAAATCTGAGTCGGAATCGCTCTGACCCCGTACTTTGTACCTGCCGCCCTGTCTTGCCACACGTCAATATACCTTATTTGAAATTTCCCCGAGTACTCAGACCTCAGCTCGTTTAAGATAGGCGTCATCTGCCTGCATGGTGGACACTTGTGCGAGCCAAGCTCCAGCAGCACCGGCAGATTGGAACCGGTGGTTTCCTCCGCAGTCGGCATAGTTTGACTCCACCTGCGACCGTCCTTTTCAAATTCGACATTGTCTTTGTGTATTTTAAGGACCCTCACGCTGCCTATCATATCCTCTTCGTGTGCTATATAACCGTTAATCATAGCTATTGGGTCGGGGTCATTTTCGGTATAGAAAATACCGGTCAGCGATACTTCGTTGTCAGCAACTACAGCAGTTTTTGTTGTTGCCACAGCGTCTTTTATCGCCGGCCAAAAATGGTAGACAATACCCCCCACAATCACAACAGCAAAGCCCAATAACAGCACACGCAATGAACATTTATTGTTTTTCTTCACTGCCTGTGTTTGTGTTTCACTGTTATTGGCTCGCTGCTGATTTTTGTCAAACTTATCGGCGATGCGGTCAAAATTCAACATTTGTGCAAGTGTCCTTAAAGGTGGTATTGATAAAGCGTTCTCTGTTGTTTATTTTCGGCATTTTTGGACAGGTGCTTAATGGATTTTATGAAGCGGCCAGGATGGCGGTACAGAGTATTGTTTATGTTCATTTGTTATATCGGGCTTTAGAAAAGCTTGTCCGGGCGCAAAATAACAATAATACTGCTTTTGATTCCTGAATTCTTTTCGATAATGAAGCCATCGATGATTTTGTCCGCGAAGATATATAGATTTGCTTCTGTACTACTGTAATTTTGAGGGCGGCAAAATTTTCCGGCATTTGGAAGATTTGTCCTTTCTGATGGAGGCGGAGGGGGTATGGGAGGGGCTCCGGATTTTTCTTTTCAAGCTCCCTAAAGCTTTTGCCGGCAGGGTTGACCTTTTTGGTTTTGGTCCTGACGATTATGCAATGGCGAAAGATAGCAGGTATAATTAAGCTTCCTTAGAGATGTTCCTAACTCGATTTGCGCCATTGCGGTCAATTTTGAGTGTCCCACGCTACGATACCGTTTCTTCTCAACTCAGCGCAGTTTCATGCGTATATTACGAGTGGACAGTGTCCGAAAAACTATTGACAAGGACTGCTGTCTGTTGTCTCATTTGCTAAAATGAGGTTGAATATCGTGTTCAACCGCTCCTGGAGCGCCTCATGAGCAAAAAACACAAGGCCAAAACAGATAATTCGGGCAGTTCCCACCCGGTTAAGAAAATTGCTATCATCGGGTTGCCGAATACCGGCAAGAGCCAGGTATTCAATAATCTGACGGGCGAGTATGCGTTAGTTGCCAACTATCCCCTCACTACTGTGGAAATGAAAAGAACCAGATGTGAGATTAACGGCGAGCCATACGAGGTCATTGATACCCCCGGCCTTCATTGTCTTTATATTCACTCCGAAGAGGAACTGATAGTCCGGGACATGATATTCACAGATGTGCCCGATATAATCATCCAGTGCATTGATGCCAACCAGTTGAAACAATCACTGACCCTTACTGCGGACCTTTTGGAATTGGGGATACCCATGGTAATATCGCTCAATGCGATAGATGAGACCGCAAGAAGGGGGGTATGGATAGATTCGGGGAGTTTATCACGTCTTTTAGGTGTTCCTGTTGTCGAGTCAATAACTGTAGATGGCGTGGGCACAAAAGAGCTCAAAGACAGCTTAAGCGGGGCACGCAGAGGCAAGTGGAGTCTGCGGTATGGCGAAGTGATAGATGATGGAATATCGGCTATTGAATCGAAGCTGCCGGAGGAGATGAGTTTTAAACGAAAGGCGGCGGTTCTTCTGTTGCTTGCTGATCCGTTCCTGGTTGATTACTTGAGGGAGAAGTACGGCCGGGAACAAGTTGCTCAGTTAAAGAAGAAGGTAAATAAAATCAGGGGGGGATTCAGAGGAAACTTCGGCCGCGCCATAAACAAAAAGCGCAGTCAGTGGGTGACGGAGATTGCTGAAAATTCAACCAGGAAGCAGAAGATAGCGCCGGGAGAGTTTTCCAGGACCTTTGGCCGATTGAGCCGTCATCCAATATTTGGAATACCCATATTAGCCTTTTTTTTGGTAACGACTTATTTTCTTGTTACCTATGTTGCCGGCTTTTTGGATAGAATACTCAGTGGTGCCTTAGTTGACCCTACGGTCGAGTTTATAACTAAACTTGTGCCGTCCGGTTCCTGGAATGAATTTCTTGTGGGAGATTACGGGATTTTGACTCTGGGTTTATTTAATGCGATAGTTACTATCCTTCCTATACTGACTGTTTTCTTTCTTATGTTTGGTTTTCTCGAGGACATAGGTTATATGCCGAACCTCTGTATTCTAACTAAAAGAGTGTTTGAGAAGATTGGTTTAACCGGGAAAGCAATTATGCCCTTTGTCCTGGGTTTTGGATGTAAGACTATGGCGACACTTACGACAAGGGGATTACGGTCCAGAAAAGAGAAGTTCATAGCCATTTATCTAATCGCGTTTGCGTTACCCTGCTCCGCCCAAATGGGTGTTGACATGGCTATATTTGGAAGGATTGGCTTTAAGGCCTTTATGATTGGTTATGGAGCGTTGGTTCTTATTGAGTTATGCGCCGGCTTTGTCCTTAATAAGGTTATTAAAGATGGAGAGAAAAGCTTTTTTCTACAGGAACTGCCCGCCATTCGGATTCCGAGTCCAAAAGCCATAGCCACCAAAACCTATTACCGGTTATATTGGTTTTTGAAGGAAGCTATCCCGATTTTTATCATTGCAGCGGTAGTGTTGTTTTTGTTTGACAAAACCGGCATTCTTGATTTGACAAAAAAAATAATGAGCCCGGTGGTCGAAGGCTGGCTTGGTTTGCCGCGTGACATCGTGGATGTACTTATACTTGCAGCTGCCAGACATGAAGCGGCTGCTGCCTTAACGCTGAAAATGGTTGATTCCGGAGCGCTTAATTATGTGCAGTGCATAGTAACTGTGGTTATCACCACGATGTTTGTTCCCTGTTTTGCCAATATTGTAGCAATGTGTAAGCAGATGGGGATAAAGACAGGGCTGGCCATGGCTTTTGCTATAAATATCTCGGCCTTTATTCTGGGTGGTATTTTAAATTGGATCTTGATATTTACTATTGGGAGATGAGCCTTATGAACAGAAAGAGAGAGACAGATGAACATATCGAGCAGTTATGGTATATGAAAGAGGGGGGACAGGACTCCATAGATGCTATAAAGACCGCCCTGAACGAGAACTTCGATGCCGCTATAATTGATAAATTGTCATCTGAAGATATGGTGAAATTAACAGAACAAGGGAGTAAAATCGTCCTTACAAAGAAGGGTGAGGATTATGCGCAGCAATTAATTCGTGCGCACAGGCTCGCCGAAAGATTACTTCACGATGTTCTTGGCGGAGATTATGAATCAGGCGCCTGTGAGTTTGAGCATACAGTAACTCCCGAACTGGTGGACAGCATCTGTATTTTACTTGGTCATCCCAGGGTCTGCCCCCACGGAATGCCAATACCCCAAGGCCAGTGTTGCCGACGTTTTTCCAGAACGGCACAGAGTTCCGTTATACCGTTGGTCGAATTGGCAATAGGTCAGTCCGCGCGGGTTGCCTATATTAATTGTAAAAGCGACCAACAGCTTCACAAGATAGACGGTCTTTGTATAAGACCGGGAGCAGTTGTTACGTTACACCAGAGATACCCAACCTACGTGATTGAGTGTGAAGGCAGTAACATTGCTATGGACGAAGAGATAGTTTCTAATATCTGTGTGTGGCGTAAGCCTGAGCATCCACATGAAGTCGGGAAAGAGGCGCTTGCTCAACCAGACAGAAGAGATAGCGGGCGGGACAGATTCAGACACAGAAAGAGAGGCAAGTCGTAGAAAGGGCGGTTCTAAGATCAGAGGCCAGGGGCCGGTTCACTCCGCCTTGCTCGAGATTGAGAGATTTTTACTTGCCCTCCAAAAACTGGACCATTGAAGATGAGAAATATTTGTTAGAAGCCGGTTAGTTTGAGAAATCTATTATTGACAGGGAGAAGTTGAAATGGGTAAACACGATTATACACGGCGTGGTTTTCTAAAGGCAATGAGTTTGGGTGCGGCGTCACTGGCTCTGCCTGGATGTGTAAAAGGAGCGCAACAGATTAGCGGTGATTATTCCCGGAAAAAGCCCAATATTGTTTTAATTCTCGTCGATGACCTAGGTTGGCGGGACGTTGGCTGTTACGGCCCCACCTCCGGCGGATTCTACGAAACACCGAATATCGACAGGCTTGCTTCTGCTGGTATTCGCTTTACCGACGGCTATGCTGCATGTGCGGTCTGCTCACCGACACGGGCGGCCGTGATGACGGGCCGCTACCCGGCGCGACTTGGTGTCACCGACTGGATACGTTCCCGCTTTCAGGGCGGTAAGATACCTGCCGATAAGAAGAATCCCACCGAATATGTTGGCGGCAAAAACAAAAAGCTGCTGTGTCCGCCAAACGCGCTGTGGATGGAACTCGAAGAGCTTACTATTGCCGAAGCCCTCGAATCGGCCGGTTATACATCCTGTCACATCGGAAAGTGGCACCTGGGCGCCGACGACTGGTACCCGGACAGGCAGGGCTTCGATTTCAACGTGGGCGGATGTGATTATGGTCAACCACCGACTTACTTTGACCCGTATTTTCGAAAAGGACAGGGCCAAATCCCGACGCTGAAGCCGCGCCGCAAGGGCGAGTACCTTACCGACCGCGAAGGCGATGAAGCTGTCAGGTTTATCCGTCAAAACAAAGACAAGCCATTCTTCCTCTATATGGCCCACTATGCAGTCCATACACCAATCCAGGCCAAAAAGAACCTGACGGAAAAGTACCGCGATAAACCTCGATATGGCCAGAAGAATCCGGCCTACGCAGCGATGATTGAGAGCGTGGATGATGCAGTGGGCGCGATTTGTTCAGCGCTCGATGAACTCGACCTGACAGAAAAGACTGTTGTTATCTTCACCAGCGACAATGGCGGGCTTTCAGGTGTCACCAACAACGCTCCCCTGCGTTCCGGCAAGGGCTTTCCGTATGAAGGCGGTATCCGCGTACCTGTGATTATTCGCTGGCCGGGCGTGATAAAGCCGGGTACGGTCAGTCACGAGCCGGTTACCAGCGTCGATTACTTCCCGACTATTTGCCGGACCGCGGGTGTCCCGCTGCCCGGTGACCGCGATATCGACGGTGTATCGCTTGTTAAGCATCTCAAATCCGGTGGCACAAGCAAGCTTTCCCGGGATGCAATCTTCTGGCACTTCCCGCATTATCGCGGGGGCATCGTGCCCTACAGCATAATCCGGGCAGGCGATTGGAAGCTAATTAAGCGGTACGAGGGCAAAACTTTCGAACTCTTTAATCTAAAGACTGACCTGTCGGAAAAGAACGATCTGTCACAGCAGCTTCCGGAGAAGGTCAAGGAACTCGACGCAAAACTGAGCGAATGGCTGCGGGCCACCGGCGCCAAAATGCCAAAGCAGAACCCAGCTTATCAGCCGGCCGGTAAGTCGCAAAGAAAGAGCAAAGACCAAAAGAAGAAGTGAGCAGACAAATTGCGAAGAAAGGGGAAATATTAGTATGGTAAATTATACACGCCGTGACTTTCTCAAAGCTGCAGGATTACACGCCTCCATCTTTGCCATTCCGGGCTGCATAAACGCTGCGAAACGACCGGCTGATGAAGCGTCCGGAGAAAGGCCAAATGTTCTTTGGATTACCTGCGAAGACATTAATCCATACCTGGGCTGCTACGGAGATACTTATACGATTACACCGAATCTGGATAAATTCGCCGCAGAGGGCCTGTTATATACAAATGCTTATGCAACCGCTCCGGTTTGTGCACCGGCACGCTCATGTCTGGTCACCGGGGTGTACGCTACATCTCTCGGCACACAGCACTTACGCTCTGACGTAAAATTGCCTAAGCAGGTCAAGTGTTTTCCTGAATATTTGCGGTCAGCCGGATACTACTGTTCAAACAATTACAAAAAAGATTACAACTTTACCGATATAAACGTCTGGGACGAGTCCAGCAAAACAGCCCACTGGCGCAAGCGCAAGCCCGGCCAGCCGTTTTTCAGTGTGTTCAATTTCACCTCCACGCACCAGGGACAGATTAACGGCTCCGACGAAGAATTTTTCACAAAATATCGCTCAAAGCTCAAGCCCGAAGAACTTCATGACCCGGCCAACGTCCCGCTGCCGCCATACTATCCCGATACCCCAATAGTTCGCAAAATATGGACCCGCTACTACGACTTGATTACCTTTATGGACAAACAGGTCGGCGATTTGCTCGGCCAGCTAAAAGATGACGGCCTGGCTGATAATACAATCGTGTTCTTTTTTGCAGACCATGGCTTAGGTGTTCCACGACACAAAAGAACGCTGTATGATTCCGGTCTGCATGTCCCGCTGATTATTCACTTCCCCGCCCGATATCAGGACCTCGCACCGCTTAAAGCAGGCCGAAAAATCGACAGGCTTGTTAGTTTTGTAGATTTTGCCCCGACGGTTTTGAGCCTGGCCGGTTTGCCAAAACCCAGCTACATGCAGGGCCGGGCGTTCCTTGGCGGCTGGGCTGGCCCACCGCGAGAATATGTCTTTGGAGCATCAAGCCGTGTAGATGAGGTCTACGAGCTGTCGCGGTGCGTCCGTGATAAGCGCTACAAATATATTCGCAACTATATGCCGCATCTGCCTTATGTCCAGCCGAGCGAATATCCCGACAGGGCGGACATTATGAAGGAGCTTCGCAGGGTAGTGAAAGAAGGGGCGCTTACCGACACGCAGAAATCATTCTGGCAACCGACCAAACCTTTAGAGGAGCTTTATGATACGTTGGCCGACCCGCACGAAATACGAAATTTAGCCGATTCAGCCCAACATCGGCACATCCTCGAACGTATGCGCAAAGTGCACCGTAAATGGATGACCGAGACGCGTGACACAGGCCTGGTGCCGGAGGGCCAAATGCACATTCTCGCCGAAGGTTCCACGCCCTATGAAATTGCCCAACCGTCAACCAAAAAATATCGTCTGCCGTGTGTATTATTGGCTGCTGACATGGTCGGAAAATCTCCGGATGCGCTTCCGAAGATGCTCGAGTTACTAAATGTGCCCCAGCCTGCGGTTAGGTACTGGGCCGTCGTTGCTATCAGCGCACTCGGTGACGAGGCAGGACCCGCCAGTGATGAGCTGATTAAGGCATTGACCGACGAAAATCCAGTCGTTCGATTCGCCGCTGCCGGTGCATTGTGCAAACTGGACCTGTGTGAAAACGCCTTGCCTGTGTTGGCCAAAGGCCTGGAAGACCGGCGAGAAACGGTAGTCTTACACGCGGCACGCGAAATCCAAAGCATTGGCAGCAAAGCCCGGCCAATTACCGGGCAGATTAAGCAAGCTCAGGCAGCATGTAAGAACCAGGATGGCACCTACAAAAATAATAATCACGCAATGTTTATCGACTGGGCCCTGAAATACGCCTTGCAGAATTGTCAGCAATGAAAAACTCATAGAATTGATTACTCGGTTTGGAGCTGTAGGCCCGGTCTACTGGAAAAAACGCAGGAACCTGCGGCTGCACGGGATATGAGAGAAGCCTTACTAAAGCTTAATAGGTAAACGACCTTTTTCGTTAACCTTGGCCAGGAACTTTCTTAGCTCTTCCAGCATCTTTCGCATTTCCTCGGAAGTCTCAACCAGGCTTTCGTAGAATTGTGCATCATTTACGAACTTGCCGGCCGAGCCCTTGCCGCTGTTTACTTTTTCCAGGGTTACGCGCATCTCTGCCAACGTTTTGCCCAGTTCTTCACTGGTTGCAACAATAGACGTAACGAACTTGTCCGTGTCGTCCTCAAGGCTTTTCAACGTTGCAGTTCCTTTAACAGAAAATTTCCGGAATTCTTCGAACATATCAGAAGCTTTCGCGGATGCAACGGACAGATTGGCCAGAATCGACTTGAAGTCATTTTTGCTGTTGGGGTCACCAACAACATCATTAATGTTCTTCGCGAGAGCAGATATTTTTTCAACCAGCAGCTCCAGTTTTTTCTGACTTTCCTCCGGGAAAAATTCACTGGTCATTCCGGTCGAGCCCTGAAGCAGCGTATCGGCAGCCAAAAAATCATTCGAATCATTCGGCGAGGGTATATAGGTGGGGTCAATCTTCAGATCGATAAAACTGCTGCCCAAACCCCGCGTCATCAATTTCACCTCGACATTCGAGGGAATCTTAGCGTGTTTTTTATCAATACTCAGAACGACCAGTATTTGATGATACACCTGGCCGGTATTCAAATCCCGGCGCGGCTCCGGATACATAACACTCGCCACTCTGCCTATTTGATAGCCGCAAAATTGCACGGGAGTGTCCTTTTGTACTCCGGGCGCAGTGGGGAATTGGACGAGTACCGGGAATGAACTGAGTTTAGTGACGGCCCCCGGCAAATCTCGGAACTGAAATATCAGCCATAGAAGCGCACATAATGCACCTACTACGAAAAGGCCTACTATGATATTACGCCTTCTTTCAGAGGTTTCATAATCACTCACTTTTTGCTTCCTTTCAAATTAGTCCGGCCTTCCAGAAACAACTCCCTTATGGCACGCAAAGGATAGCCGCTTTTGTTGAGTTTCCTTATCAGCTTAATTCGCTCAATAATTTTCTCATCAAACATCCGTCTGCCGGTCGGCGTAACTTCCGTCGGCTCAAGCAGACCGACCATGAGGTAGTATTGCAAAGACTGCCGGGAAATGCCAGCTTTTTTTGCGGCGGTACCTATTGGTATCAATTTTTTCTGACTCACTGTTTCACCGTTCCACTATCCGACTTTCCGGCTTTGTTTACCAGGGCCAGCAGCGAAGCCCTTACCTGCTCAAATGTCAACTGCTTTGCTGCCTCTTTAGGGCCTGATTTATCTGATTTTCCCCAGCTCCGAGAAATCATGAGCACATAATCGAAGCCCGCCGGAATCTGGTCCTGGCTTTGCCGAAAGGCTTCCCTCAGCAGCCGTTTTAACCGATTACGCATAACTGCATTGCCCCAGAATTTGCCGACTGAGACACCCAACCGCGGGTGGCCGCAATCATTTTGGGCCATGTACAGCGTAAGCACTCTATCACTGATGCGCAGACCACGATCCAAAACGTCTTTGAACTGACGACTGAGAACGAGTCTCTTACTTTTCGGAAAAGAAAAACACTTCAAAATCCCACCGTTTTAATTTTCAGTTCCTGTTTCTTAGTCTATAGACTGTTAATTAACCTTACCTGTTGTTATAGCCATCTCGTCTGCCGTCCGGCGTCTGTGCAGGACTTCGGCACTTATTTTACGCAGTGCTTTGTTATAATCCAGAACACCAACAAGCTCATCGCTCTCGTCACTGGCTACTACCGGCATATTTTCCAGGTTATATCGTTTCATCCACTCCATCGCTTCCTCAAGCTGTTTGTTCGGATATGTTTTATCCCGTACCGGCTCGGCAACATCACAGGCCAGCAGCCAGCCGGCAAATTCCCTGTTCGCAAACATCTCCTTAATATCCGGGATAGTGATTACCCCAATTATCCGGGATTGACCGTCAATGACTGGATAGTACACACTTTCAGAGGTGCTGAATACCTCGAGAATCTCTTGCAACAGCAGCTCTTGTGAAATACTTGTCGGTTTGGTATCCATTATATCGGAAACTTTATAAGTCTTTATCAGGTCCTCTTCAGTAATATTCAGACCTACTTCGCCTGCCTTTTGTACGCCCACTTTAACCAACATCGGTCCAAGTATTTCCATCACAAACGTTGCTGTCATTATGACCATAATAATAGTATGCCCGAGAGCTGTGTTAAACTGCTGGCTGGCCAAAATAGCCAGACCAATAGCCACACCGGCCTGGGGAAGAAGACAAATCCCTAAGTACTTACGAACAGCGACTGCCGATCCTGAATACCTGGCACCGAGCCACGAACCGAAAATTTTACCCGCTGCCCGGAAAAGTGTGTATACGCCTATCATTATAAGCATCCAGAAGCCCAATTTGCCGAATTGCATGTGGGCGCCTGCGAGCACAAAAAATGCGGTATAAACAGGGGGCGAGAATTTTTTGACAAGCTGAAAAGTACCTTTACTCTGGCGGGGCATTAAGTTGGCAATCGTTATACCAAGCGCCATGGCAGGCAGAATCGGGTCGATTTTAGGTATCATTGAAATACCGACGACGAGAAGGAGACAGCTTATCGCAAATTCCAGGATTTTATCTTCGGCCCTTACAAACTTTAAAAGATAATAAAGCAGCACACCTGCCAGGAATCCCAGCAGGATGGCTCCGAGAATTTCAGCCAGCAGTATGAGCGTTGTGATTAAAACGGAGCCTTGACCGGTACCCATAAGTGCCTTGGCTCCTGTTGCCGCGCCGCGGTAAAGCAGCAGCGCCAGTGCATCATCCAGTGCCACGATAGCCAGGACCGCCGCTGTCAACGGTCCTCTTGTTTTATATTCCCATAACACATTTGCCGTTGCTGCCGGAGCGGTGGCCGAGGCGATAGCACCAAGCAAAAGTCCCATTGCGAGCGAAGTCTGCACTCTCTGGGTTGCGCCGATGTTACCGATAATGGAGGGCAGCGCAAGCCATACAATGGCTGACCCGGCAATCATGACCAGCACAAAAGCCCCTATCCCCTGAGAAAAAAGTATGATGAAAAATTGCTTGCCGTATTTCTTAAATACCTCGGCCCGAAGCTCCGCACCAATCATAAAGCCTATGAGACCCAGTGCAAACATCGTAAAAGGCTCGAGTGCCTCAATGGTTTTTGGAGTTATGAGATTAAGGACGTCACCCAGTAGTATGCCAACCACAATGCAGCCGACAACCTGGGGGATATGAAATTTTTGAAAAAGGCGTGCTCCAAACGTACCGCCCAAAATAATAATCCCGAATAACAGGGCCAAATTCAAATGGCCGAATATATCAGCGCTCGCACTAACTGATGAATAAACCATGGTAATCCAGTTTCAAAATTATGTCCAAATTGTGCGTATAGAACGCTATAATTGCCCCGACTTTCCTGTATTTCTATGAAACCGAGACCCTGTGTATACTATCGGCTTTTTGCTGACGCGACAACACCTCTGCACTCAGTGACCTGCGAACTGCGCGACAGTTCAGGACACCGACGAATTTGTTATCTTCTGCAGAAGCCACGACCGGAAGGTGCTCTATATCAAGGCGCTTGGTTTTCTCTAATGCCTCTGAAAGCGCTATATCTTTTGTCACCCTGGCAATAATCGGCTCCATAATATCAAGGGCCACCAGCCAGTCGTTCAACTCCTGTGTTGCAAAAGTATTTCTGATATTACCAAGCGTAATGGCACCTGCAAGCTGATTATTATTGTCGACAACGGGATAGTAAAAACTTTCGGTATTGCTTACTATTTGAATAACCTCACTCAGAGACATACCTGCAGAAATGACCGGTACTTTTGTGTCCATCACATCGCCAACCTTGTGAGTCTCGATAAGGTCTTCTTCGGTAATGTTAAGCCCTACCTCGCCGGCTTTTTTGACACCCAGTTTAACGAACATAGGACCAAATATTTCCACAACAAAGGTCGTTGTCATCACGATAACGATAATTGCATGAGCAATCTGTCCCGTGAACAATTGGCCGGATATGATTGCAAGTCCAATCGCCACACCTGCCTGGCTTAACAAACAAAGGCCGAGGTATCGGCGAACGACATCCGATGCACGCGATACGCGAGCACCGAACCAGGAACCCAATAACTTGCCGCCTGTTCTGCCAACAAGATAGACCACGACCATCACGACCATCCAGCCTGTTATTTCACTGAGCACAAGGTGTGCACCGGCTAAAACAAAAAACAAAACGTAAATGGGCGGGGCGAATTTTTCTATCAGCTCAAACGTGTTTTGTCTTCGCCGTGAGGCAAGGTTGGTCATTGTCACTCCGAGTGCCATCGCAGCAAGGATTGAGCCGACTTTTAGTGCTATTGACAGCCCGATGACGAGTAACACCGAGGAAACTGTAAAAGTCAGGGCTTTGTCTGGATCTTTGATCAACTTGAGGATAAAGCTCAGCAGGAACCCGGCAAGCACACCTAAAATTATCGACCCGGCGATTTCGACAACTGCCGTCAGGATTGCCATCCACAGTGAACCGTGAGTTTGGCCAATAATAGCGGCGGCGATACTCGATGCAAAGCCGAAGAGTAATAGCGACAGTGCATCGTCGAGAGCCACGATTGCCAGAACTGTCGATGTCAGCGGCCCCCTGGTCTTATATTCCCACAGCACGGTTGCCGTTGCTGCCGGTGCCGTCGCCGAGGCAATTGCACCGAGAACAAGAGCCATCGCGACTGAAGTTTGAACTTCCCCAGTGAAGTACCAGCACACAAAACCAGAAAGGAAAGCAACGATAACAAAAGCAGCTATCCCTTCCGAGCACAGGATAATCAAAAATTGCTTGCCGTACTTCTTGAAAACCTTGCGTGTCAACTCACCGCCTATCATGAAGCCGATGATGCCGAGGGCGAACATATTAAATGACGAAAGAGTCTCTACGGTATCACGGCCGATAAGGTTCAAGCCGGACTCTCCGACAATCAGGCCTATGACCACGTATGCGACTACCTGCGGGATACGAAGTTTTTGAAAGACACCGGCGCCTGCTGTTCCGAAAAATATGGCCAGACCCATCAGTAGAATCAGATTGAGGTGCTCAATACCCTGGGCCAGGATGTTATCGAACAAAACCGTCACTTGGTACTCTGTAAAAACATAAAATTGTTATTTAGTTTAAAAACTGCTTAAACAGAAGGCGTGCTGCTGCCTAACTTAAGGAATTTATGCTAATACTAAAATCTGCTTTGTCAAACCATTTTTTACTTGTTCTTAGGAGGCCGGAAGAAGCCAAACCTTCCCCGTAGGCTATAAAGCCGGAGAAAAATCATCGGGAAAAACCGATTTAGTGCTTTTATTTTTTGTCAACTGTGACGCCCGGCCAGTCGTCTGTGCGGAACGGCGAAGCCGGAAGACCTTCTTTGTTGTAGAGATTGCATACCGGATTATTTGCCCAGCCGTACCGCACAGCAGCAGGCTCGGAGACTTCATCGCTGCTTACCACAACAGTATCGCCTTCTATTGTTGCATCGGCCCAGACGAATTTGCGGTCCGCGCCGGCGACGGCGAAACCTTTCAACGGCTCGCCCCCACTCCCAGTAAGGCCACCGCCAACATGCTCAAAAGCCAGTATAATCTTATTGCCTTCGGTTCTCTTCGATTTATAAATGGGCCCGGAATAAACCAGCTTTTTACCATAGCTCGTACCCAAAGCCCATAACGCCAAACGCTTGCCTACGTCCTGTTTGTTTTTTGGATGTATATCCTTGGCCTCACCAATGTCTATAATTACCGCCATCCCCGCATTTGGCAAAGCCAACGTCATTAGCTGTGCCTCTCGCAGCTCCGCCCACGCGCTGTCAACTGGTTCAGGATCGACGGCCATGAAATTAGCCAGCTGCACAAAAAGGAAGGGAAAATCGCCTTGTCCCCAGTCTTTGCGCCAATTTGTAATCATCGCAGGGAACAGCTTGCGATATTGATACGCCCGGCCGGCATTCGATTCGCCCTGGTACCATATCGCCCCTCCAATACTGTAAGGGATCAGCGGGGCAATCATTGCGTTATACAAACCCGCCGGCGAATGAGGATTTCCCGGCCCGAAAGGCGCACCCGGTCTCCTCGGAGGTTTCTTTCCTTCGGCCTTGGCTTTCTTAACGTTCTCTTTCCATGCAATCATACTCTCGTCATATTTCTTTTTTGCCTCCGGATATTTGGCCATTGCTTTGTCAAATCTCTCCAGGATCGGCGCACAATCCGGCACCGATTCGAGAGCACCTCTCCGCGTCCAGGACTCAGCGGGAGTCCCGCCCCAGGATGTGTGAATTAAGCCAATGGGCACGTTGAGTTCTTTGTGCAGCTCTCTGCCAAAAAAGTATCCAACCGCCGAAAATCCCGGAACTGTCTCCGGGCTGCACATTGTCCAGCTGCCTTCGCAGTCGGTCTGCGGTTCATTCGCTACCTTCCTCTTGACCGTAAACAACCGAACCTTTGGATAATCGGCCCCGGCAATCTCCTGCTCAGCGTTAGCTGAAGCCCTCACCGGCCACTGCATATTGGATTGGCCTGAGCATACCCAGACTTCGCCGACCAGGATATTTTTAATTGTTATCGTATTTTTACTACTGATAGTCATTTCGTGCGGCCCTGCTGTCTTCGGTGGACTCATTTCAAACGACCATTTGCCATCCTTGTTTGCGGTAACTCCCCACGCCATAGTCCGCCAGCTTGCACCGACCATAATCTGCTCGCCCGGCTCGGCCCAGCCCCAGATGTGTGCCGCCTTGCCCTGCTGCAGAACCATATTATCTCCTATTACAGCGGGCAGTTTAACATCAGCGAAAACTACCCCTGCATTTACCAGCAGCAGGGCAAAACAAACGACCAAAACTATCGGCTCACTAAAACTGATTTTCTTACAACTCATTGTTTAACTCCTTAATATGCAAAATAGAACGACAATGAATGGGACTTTTCCTGATCCGTCCATCCAGGTTTTTCTCTTCTTCCAGAATCAATGTATCATTAATCCGGCACGTCCAAAACATATGATAAACAGCAAAAGGCAATTAGTAAACAATAAATTGGACAAAAGGGGAAAAGTGGTTGCACAACAAATCCGGGCCGGTTGTGGAATCCGACACGATAAAAAGCAGCAGCCAATTAAGTAGAATCGCCGGATTTTTTGAGCTGTAGGAGATTACGTCACCGGAATAAGTTCAGCCGGTAAGTGTCCGATATTCCTTGTATTAGCCTACAAGACTGAAAAATATGTGAACTTTAGCTTCAACTATCAGTACAATTGTGATATAGTATTCTCGTTAAATAAGGTTTTCGGGAGGATAAATAAAGTGTCCGGAAAAGATAGAACACGAACGTACCTTTGGCCGGCGGCTCTCTTTGCCGCAGTCATACTTGCTGCGATGGTTATCTCGGCGGGATGTAAAAAACAGACCGCTGAGCAGAACACAGAGCAGAACACCAATCAGGCCAACACGGAGTCTCAACCGCAAAAACAAACAACGGGCCTGAGTTTAAACGACGTCATCAAGTATAGAAGGGGATGGGACACCACTTTCAAATCCTGGTATGGCAGAATGGCGCCGGACTTTAATTTGACTGATATTACCGGCAAACAGCACAAATTAAGCGATTATCGCGGCAAAGACGTCATGCTTGTCTTCTGGGCGACCTGGTGTGGACCCTGCATAATGGAGATGCCGTCTCTGATCGAATTACGAAAGACCACCGATGAAGACAAACTGGCCATGCTGGCTATATCTTATATAACCACAATGCCCCCCAATACCACCGAAAGGGTCAAGAGCATGGTGGAACAGCGAAAACTTAACTACACGGTTATTTCTGTAGATGTAAGCAGCGTATCAGCACCTTACAACCAGGTCAGGGGTATCCCCTGCAGCATTTTTATCGATACTGAAGGCAAAATAAAGCTTGCTACCGTTGGTGTGCTGCATTTGGATGCAATCAAGGCCATATTGCAGGCCAAATAGCCGTAAAATCCTTCGATTTTATAGCGATAGAACTGAAAAAAACTCTGGACAATGCCGTTGGCAGTAGTTATAATGCAGGATTGTCGATTTTTACCTTCGATATAGCATTAACAGGAAAGGCAGTTTGCTATGGCACATAAAAAGGGACAAGGCTCTTCAAGAAACGGCCGGGACAGCAATCCCCAATATAGAAGTGTGAAACTGTACGGCGGCCAGTCTGTAAAGGCAGGTTCCATTATCGTCCGGCAGTGCGGAACGAAATTCTTCGCAGGGCACAATGTCGGTATGGGCAGGGACTACACGTTATTCGCTACCTCAGAGGGGACCGTTCGTTTCCAGGGCCGGAAAATCCACGTTGACTGATTGACAGTAGAAAATACCGTATACAAAAAGGATGGTTTCACACCATCCTTTTTTTTATATAACAAATGGGATACGATATACGAAAGTTATGTTTATAGACAAGGCACAAATCTGGGTCAAGGCAGGCGATGGCGGTAATGGCTGTCTGAGCTTCCGCCGCGAAAAGTACGTCCCCAAAGGCGGCCCAGACGGCGGCGACGGTGGTAGGGGGGGAAACGTCTATTTCAAGGCGACCGAAAACCTCGATACCTTGTTGGATTTTGCCGGAAAACATCACTGGCGTGCTCAAAATGGCCAACCCGGCTCAGGGGCGAATAAATACGGAGCAAATGGTCAGGACTTGGTAATCCCTGTCCCGCCGGGAACACTCATCTATGATGCCGATTTCGAACTTCTTCTCAAAGACCTCAACGACGTCGGCTTGAAAGTCTGTATTTGCCGGGGAGGAAAGGGAGGAAGGGGCAATAAGGCCTTCGCAACCTCAACCAATCAGGCCCCAAGGCACACAGAGTCCGGCAAAAAGGGCCAGGAGAGAAATTTAAGACTGGAATTAAAGCTCATTGCTGATGTTGGCCTGGTCGGTATGCCGAACGCCGGCAAAAGCACACTTATCTCCCGCTGCTCAGCCGCAAGACCAAAAATCGCCGATTATCCCTTCACGACAATCGAGCCTGTGCTCGGCATCGTCGAGCTAAGCGACTTTCGCCGGTTTGTTATGGCTGACATACCCGGCCTAATCGAAGGTGCCCATGACGGAGCAGGTCTTGGCTTCGAGTTTCTAAAACACATAGAAAGAACGCGAATTATCGTCCACATTCTTGATATAATGCCGACAACTGGCTCCGACCCCGTGGAAAATTACAAAGCCATACGCAGCGAATTGCAGCAGTACAGCCAGGCCCTTGCTAAAAAAACTGAAGTCATCGTGGCCAATAAGATAGACCTTGACCCCGATGGAAAAATCGTTAAGGATTTGACAGAAAAGCTAAACAAAGAGGTTTACCCAATCTCTGCAGTCACCGGCGCAGGAATCAAAGAGCTGAGCGAATTGTTGTGGAAGAAAGTTAAAGAGCTTAAGAGCTGATCATCCTCTCAAGAACACAAAAAAGCCGAGCCAAATAAGCCCGGCCTGTTTAGTTTTCCAACAGTTTGCTAATCGGCCATTCTAATGCTGCGATTAGACATCTATTCGAACCGGATGGTCTTCTTTTCGTCTTTGTCTAACTTGACGTCTTTCAAAAGCGTAATTGTCTTAATCCACTTGATATTCTCGGGTGAAGCGGAGATTCTGATTACGAAATCGTAGGTTCCGGGAAATAACTTTCTCGTATAGGATTCTTCCGCTTGGATAGATTGTTTCCAGCATAGAGGATATCCTTTATTGCCGGATGTAGCGCTGACGGTAACAAGGTGTTCCCTAAACAGTTTTCTCCTTATCTCGGGCTCGACTTGGTTCTCTATGTGTTGCTTCAAGTATTGACTGCTGAAACTAACAGTAACAACTGCTGGATTTAGCATCTGACGTCCCGAAT
>JAUWLI010000377.1 GCA_030613765.1 Phycisphaerae bacterium | reverse complement strand
TAACGGGCCGCAGCGGTCCGGGCCCGCACCACATATCACAATCAAGACCCTGGCGAGGCGCTTCGTTTGGCTTTGGTGGCTCCGGCCCTCCTCCGTAATGCACAAAGGCCCGCACCATACCAATTTTGCCGGCCTTACCTTCCTTCAGAAATCTCATACCGGAAACGTTGTGCGGCGAAACACGGCGATGTGTTCCCACCTGAACAACCCGACTCGCAGAACGGGCTGCGTTGACCATAGCACGGCCTTCCATTATGGTATGGCCGATGGGCTTTTCAACATAAACGTGTGCACCTGCCTTGACCGCCGCGATAGTAATCAGCGGATGCCAGTGGTCAGCCGTGGCCACGATAACAATCTCCGGCTTTTCACTCTCCAGAAGCTCCCGGTAGTCCTGATACTTCTTCGGCTTGTCACCGCTGAGCCGCTCGACCTCGCCGGCGGCAGGATCCAGTTGGTTCTGGTCAACGTCGCACATAGCGACAATCTTGCACTGGCCCGATTGCATTGCAACCCGGCAGATATTCATACCCCACCACCCACTACCGATAAGGACGGTGCGACACTTCCTTCCCGCGGCTCTTAAAATATTAGGCGCAGCCAGGGCCATACCGGAAGCCACGGAAGCTTTAAGAAAAGTACGGCGGTTTATATGCATTGTTCATACCTCCTTCATCTTGAATTAGACAACCCGGTTTCTCTCGACACAAGCATACTTGCAGGGCCGCCATTTCGCGGTCTTTTTACAAAACTTTTGTCCCAAAAATGCTGTCAGTCTTAAACATTCAATGTACCAGCACAGCTTCGTAAGTCAAGTAAAAAGTCAAAATCGGTCCGTATGTGATGCTCAGTTTGGGCGAAAAGGTTTGCCCAAAGCGCTTGCGTTACGCCGAAGATTTTGGTATTCTTCCAACAGATGCACTCAGCGATGCAGTTGTGTAGTGGGTATCTGCATTTGGGCCGCTATAAACAATGTATTCATAAAATCGAGGAGCAAATTGCGATGAAGATGAAACGTCGTGAATTCTTGATCAGGTCGATTGCGGGGGTGGGTGGACTTCTGCTGGGATCAGGCTGCATGAACGCCGCAAGACAGAAATCCATAACATTTGACCCGTACGAACGTGTGCCGTTGGGAAAAACGAAAATTAAGGTCACCCGAGTCGGCTTCGGGACCGGTATGCGAGGTGGCAAACGCCAGTCGAACCAGACCCGCCTGGGCAAAGAAACATTTGAAAACCTGCTTAAAACAGCGTATGAACGAGGTGTGCGCTTGTTTGACGTTGCCGACCTCTACGGCACGCACCCGTACCTGGCATCGGCGCTAAGAAAAATGCCCCGCGAAGATTACGTGATTAACACAAAAATCTGGTGGCAAGGTGGCGGAATACCTGAAAAGGAACGTCCTGACGCCGATGTGGTCGTTAAGCGTTTCCTCAATGAGCTGAATACCGATTATATAGACGTGGTCCTGCTGCACTGCGTCGTCTCGGAGAAATGGCCGCAGGAACATCGCAAGCAGATGGACATCCTAAACCAGCTCAAACACAAAGGCATCATCCGTGCACATGGAGTATCGTGCCATTCGCTAAAAGCCCTGCAGGCCGCGGCAGATGAGCCGTGGGTCGATTCCGTGAACGTGCGAATCAACGCTTATGGCAAAAGTATGGACGCATCGGTTGCGGAAGTCGAACCCGTAGTCAGAAAACTGCATAAGGAAGGCAAGGGCGTGCTGGGAATGAAGCTGATTGGTGAAGGGTCCTTCCGCAACAGCGACGAAAAACGTGACAACTCGATCCGCTACGTGCTCGGCCTGGGATGTGTGGATGCGATGGTCGTCGGATTCGAGAAAATCGAAGAGGTTGACGACTTCGCCGCACGAGTCCGCAAAGTGCCCGGAAAACAGGTGTTGGCACTGAAAGCTGCAAGAGCCTTGCAGTCCTGCGCTACATAATTGAAACTTCCGGACTTGTCGTAAATGCGCAAGAGGATTGCTGTTCTTCTTAAGGATTCTGGGCGGGAATTTTATTTTCACTGAGCTTTGAAAACGCTAATCTGTTAAACAAAAGATAAGGAGTTCGGTCCTGTGAAAGTAGATATCGAAAATCACGTCCTGGAACTGACCGAAGGCGATATCACCGAAATGCAAACTGACGCCATCGTCAACGCCGCCAACGCTCAATTGGTTCTGGGCGGCGGTGTAGCAGGAGCAATCAGTAAAAAAGGCGGCCCCAAAATACAGTTCCAATGCAATAAAATAGGAGGGACTTTCGTAGGAGGGGCCAAAATAACAACCGGCGGCAATCTGAAAGCAAAATACGTAATTCACGCTGTTGGACCTCGGATGGGCGAAGGAAATGAAGATGAAAAGCTGAAAAATGCGACACTGAATTCACTTAAAGTAGCCGATGAGAATCACTTAAAAAGCATCGCTTTTCCGGCAATCAGCACGGGTATTTTTGGCTTCCCCATCCAAAGATGTGCCGAAATAATGCTCAAAACAAGTATAGATTACCTAAAAGGCCAAACCAGCCTTCAAAGAGTTGTATTTTGTCTGTTTGGGCAAGATAGTTACAAGGTCTTCGAAAACCAGCTAAACCAG
>JAUWLI010000150.1 GCA_030613765.1 Phycisphaerae bacterium | reverse complement strand
GCGTGGTCGGTGTAGCGGACCATTGCTTTGTGGCGTTCGATTTTGCCCTTTACATCGGGTTCGAGCGGGGTATTTGTCAATGGGCCGTGGGTGAGGCACATGGGGAAATAGAGCATCATTGGGCCGTCTTTATGCCGCTTCATAAAGTCGATTAGAAAATCGGCGAAGACATCGGTGCCGAACTTTCCTTTGTATGTTCGGCTGCCCTTCTTTGTGTTGATATACGGGTCCCAGTAACGATTTGCGCTGGGTGGATTCTGGGATTCGTAGCCGGTCCACATGCAGTGCTCATCGAAGCCGTGCTGCTGCATGACATCCGGCTGGACGCGAAAGTCATTTATCTGCCATTTGCCGGCAGCGGCGGTGGCGTAGCCGGCAGTTTTAATAACGCGAGCGAAAGTGATGTTGTGTCCCGGGTCGAAGTGACATCCCGCTCCCCATCGGGGGACATCCCAATGGTTTACCCAGCCGTGGCGGAAGGGGTACTGGCCGGTCAGGAGCGTTGCGCGTGTGGGAGTGCACTGGGCCATCGAATATGCGTTTGAAAACTGCATTCCGCCTTCGGCGAGTTTGTCGATGTTCGGGGTTTTCATTTCCTGGCCGCCGTAGCAGCTCAGCCACTCGGGGCCGAGGTCATCAACCATGATGAAGAGGATGTTTGGTTGAGCCATCCCCAAAGCCTCCGGCTTTGAGGCTGCCACCCGCGGTTGACTTTTACAGCCGGTGGAAGGTACCAGTGCTGCGGCAGCACCACCGGCAGCGAAAGTAAGAAATTGGCGACGATTGAGATGCTCTATTCCTGTTTTGCTTTCTATCGGCGGATTTGTCATTTTAACTACCTCAACTTTGCAATGGAACGGGCGTCAATGGTTATATCGGTGGTTCAATCCAATCCGGGATGCCTTTAGTGTTTAACTGTTTTTCGTAGTTTATGACGAAGGGCTGCTTTCCTTCAAAGACCGGCTCTTTTTCATTGACCATCAGCGGGCGCGTTTGCTTCCACCACTGATCGTAAGCTTCAAGCATCTTTTCAGCGACTTTGGGATGCTTATCAATCACATTTACCTTCTGGCCCGGATCGGCTTCCATATCATACAGCTCATTAGTACCGACAAGAAGGAAACGCCGGCTTCGAACGGAAAAACGCTTGAATTTATGCTTGTCGGGGTCAGCTCCTTTTGGCCAGCGTCCCACATGTGTGAAAAGAAAGCGGTCCTTCCATTTTGCACCGGGATCTTTTAATAACGGGACGAGGCTTCGGCCCTCGACCTGCTCGTTAGCGGGGAGCCTGGCGCCGGCCAACTCGGCAAGCGTAGGATACATATCGATATGTGCAGTCAAACGGTCCACATCAACACCTTCTTTTAATACAGAAGCCCAACGGAAAAAGGCAGGGACACGTGTGCCGCCTTCATTGGGATTTCCCTTCTTTCCCTTCATGCCAGCGTTAAATATTCCGGCCCCGGCGGCACTGCCATTATCCGTCATAAAAATCAATAAGGTGTCGTCTTCCAGGTCCCACTTGGCGAGCTTATCGGCGAGCAGCTTGATGTTGTCATCGATATTAACAATCATGCCATAGAAGCCGGCGATATTCTTATTCAATCCCTTATTCAGGAAGGGCTGTTTATATTTTTCCGGCGCAATATACGGGCCGTGCGGAGCGTTGGTGGTAATATACGCAAAGAAGGGCCGGCTGCTGCGGCGCTTTTTATTTATCCAACCCAGAGCCTGGCGGAAAAAGACATCGGTGCAAAAACCTTTGGTCCTGACAAAGGTCCCATTATGCTTAATGACCGGGTCAAAATACCTGTTTTGCTGATTGGGCGGTGCATCTGCACAGGTGTTTCCTGGGTATCTCTGGCCGATACCGCCTGCTCCGTGGATGAAGACCTCGTCAAAGCCCCGCTTATCAGGCTGGTAGGCATCCTGGTCGCCGAGATGCCACTTGCCGAAAATACCGGTTGTATATCCAGCCTTTTTTAATGTGTCTGCAAGTGTGATGGTTTCAAGGCTCATTCGTTCACGTTCCTTAAGTGTGTGGGTCACGCCGTTCTTGAATTCATGCCGGCCGCTGAATAATGCAGACCGCGTCGGGGCACAGGTCGGACTGACATGGAAATTGGTGAACCGGACGCTTTTAGCGTGGAGGGCATCGAGGTTCGGGGTCTTGAGAACGGGATTGCCGTGACAAGACAGGTCTCCATAGCCCTGGTCATCAGTTATGATTAGAATAATATTTGGTCGCTTTTTATTCAGAGCGTTATCTCCCGAAGCGGAGCGGCCCACACGACATCCGGCAAACAGGCCCACAGCAGTGAACGAACTTGTTTTTAAAAAATCACGCCTTGAAATCATTTCATACCTTTCTTAAACTTTTATAACGGCTTTGAACAAAAGTCATCTCCAATGACTACTTCTTTTTCGGCTGTTCTTTCCCGGTAAGCTCTCTATAGGCAGCATTAAGTGCCTTAGAATTCCTTTTATAAGGGCGGGGACCATAACTCCTGTATTGTTTTTTTCGCCAGGGGATGCGCCTATCGAATATCTGCCGATGCCGAGTATAATCTTCATCGTTAACGCAATGTTTCGAGAAATGCTCATGATGTAAATCGTAAAGTTTGCGCATCTTCTCAAGAACCGGTCTCATTTCAGATTCTGCGAGGAGGTTTCCGGTTTCCAGCGGATCATTTTTCAGGTCAAACAGCTCCTCAGCCGGCGGGACGTTCTCATCGGCGTAACACCATACAATATACTTCCAACGCTCTGTCACCACAGCCAGTCCGCGTGAGTGGTCATCGTTGGCCCAGCCCCAGTTCTGCACCAGCAATATCGATTCATGTATCTTCTGAGAAGATCGTTTGATTAGAGGAATGAGCGACCTGCCGTCCACTTGTTTCGGAACCGGCACTCGTGCAAGGTCAAGGATAGTCGGTGCAAAATCGATATTCCCTGCAACGGCATTACAGGTAAGGTGTTTTCTGCCTGTATGAAGTCGAGGATCATAAATGATCAATGGTATCAGTGAAGAATCATCGTAAGGCAGGACTTTACCCTGGAGCCCATGTGCGCCGCAGAAGTAGCCGTTGTCGGAGGTATAAATTATGACGGTATTGTCGGCCACGCCCCGGCGTTCCAGTTCCTCCAGCACCATACCAATGGCTGAATCCACTCCGGAAATAAGTTGGTAATAACACTTGATATGGTCATCAAAATGATCCGCATCCCACTCTGAACGCTGAATGTACTGGCGACCCAGTCTGGCCTGGATGGGTAGCTTCTTCGAATATTCGGGTCCCCAGTTTTCAGGTTTCGGCAGATTCGTTTCCCGGTAGAGCTTTTGGTCCTCAGGATCGATTTTATTATGCGGTTTGTGCGGCGCTTTAAAGCTAAGTGACAGGCAAAATGGTTTTTGTCTCTGTACGGATTCACGTATAAAGTCCCTGCCAAATGCCCCAAGGGCACGTGTGACATGAGGATACTTCCGGGCGTAAGGTTTCAGTGAGGGATTCCCGGCGGTATCATAAGAACCCTGCCCGGCTCCTCTAAAGCCTCCCCATTTGTCGAACTGCCCGGCATAGTCGGAGACGTCCAGCGGGAATCCCCATTTGCCGGCAAAAGCCGTTCGATAACCTGCTTTTTTTAGCAGGACCGGATAAGCAAGGTTGTTCCAGTCGTCGGCAGAGAGCCTGCCTGTCGCGAAATTGCATCCGGTTTTATACTCATACATTCCTGTCATCACTGTGGCCCGGCTGGCCATGCATATTGGACTGGTGGCATAGCAGTTATCAAAACGAATGCCCCTGGCGGCAAGCTTATCCATGTTAGGGGTCTTTATATTCTTATCACCGGCACAGCCCATGGCAAAAGCACGATGGTCGTCAGCCATAAGAAAGACGATATTGGGTTTATTCATCCCCAAAGCCTTCGCCTTTGAGGCTGCCACCCGCGGTTGACTTTTGCAGCCGGTGGAAGGTACCAGCGCTGCGGCAGTGCCGCCGGCTGCGAGATTGAGAAATTGGCGTCGGTTAAGATTTTCCATGTTATTTCCTTATGAGGTTCCTCTGATATTTTTCAGCAATATAATAACGGCAAAAGTGTGGAAAAGGAACACATCATTTGGAATTGTCTAATGGTGGTTCGTTTACGAGGAGGGAATCGAGTGGGCCTTTGGGCTGGCTACCAATAACAGGTGGGGCGCCCTGCCGGATATCTGAGCCATCCCAATAGGTGTAGATGTTATCCTCTTTGACGCCGCAGAACGCCCGTTTTTCAAAAGCAACGTGGCCGTCCACAAACAATACGTTCTGCCCTTCCCTTTGGTGAAAGCCGGCGTTTCCCTTTTGACTCCTTTTTATATCCTCACGCTCTCCGATCTTTGTTTGGTCATCCCACTTGAAGCCGGTTGTATCGGTATAAGGATCGAGCCAGGGGTTTCTGTCTGCGGCAACTGCCATACCGGGTTGGCTTGTTGCGAAGGACAGGGCGTACGAACCGTAAGGCATATGATAGGAGTAGCTGTAGTGCTTTGCGGGTTCTGGTCCGAAGTCCCAAAATTTATCAATATCTTTTTCAAGTGCGCCATATTCGGTGGGCTTGAACTCGGTTGTCCCGGAATCACCAGGACAAACAAACAACTTTGGCTCAAGTTCTCCATACTTGACCAAAAGATAGAAGCAGGACGAGATGGTTGCGCCGCCGCCGGTGCCGTCTGGTTCCAGGTTGAAGGTGGAAATTCGGTCACGGCCGCGCCAGTTGTTTATCTTTGGCTGCCAGACGGTGCCGGGTCCACCTGCCTGTAGCAACGGGTCATCATAGCCGCCGTCATAAACGAGCATCGCCCTGCCGATTTGTGCGAGGTTTGAGCCGCAGACCATTCGATAAGCAACGCACCTGGGCTTGGCTACAGAAGCAAAGAAGCACATGACGAAGTAGAAAACTACGGGGATTGCGACTGCCATTGCAGCGAAGGCTTTACCGGCCACTTTGCCGGCACTTAAGCCAATCTCAATAAGAGCGATAATGCCAAGGGCTATAGCCAATATCGTTGCAATAAGCCAGATACCGGCAGGAAGCTTTCCTCGCGACACTAATGCAATAGGGAAAAGAAAAATAGTCATGATAGCGAATGCGAATGCCGTGATAGCGAGTCCACTGGTTCTGACCTTTACGGATTCGGCAGTTGCGGGAGGCTGTGTTAATTCCGAGCCGCAGGAGGTGCAAACCTGAACGTCATCGGGATTTTGGGTTCCGCATTTTGGACAGCTCATATTTGATAGCTCCGAGCCATCCCCAAGCTCGTCCCGATTCTTCGGGACTTGCTTGAGGCTGCCACCCATATTGTCTTTTTAATTTTCGCTGCTTTTTTCAACAGGTGCGCGGGCGTGTTCGTGCCCGGATCGATGCTGTCGCAATCCTTAATTATACAGATAAGCGGGTAAAATTCCAGTCATCAGGTTCTTTTTGCCTGTTTTAAGGGCCAGTTTGGCGAGTCGGTTCGGGCGGTTTTGAGATATTTCTCGATTTTAGCGACCACATTGGGATTGCCGTCAGCGATGTTATTCTGCTCGGCGAGGTCTTTTTCAAGGTCGTAGAGTTCTAAAGGTTTATCAGGGGCGAGACGTACGGCCTTATAGTTGCGCCAGCGGACGGCCTGCTTGAAACCGCCTGAGGGGAATTCCCAGTACAAAAAGCGGTCGGCGGTGTTTTGTTTTTTGCCGAGGAGGGTGGGGAGGACGCTGATTCCGTCGATGCCGGGAGGCGGTTTTACGCCGGCGAGGTCTGCGAGTGTGGGCAGGACGTCTGCAAAGTACCAAACGGCGGTGGTGTTCAGCTTAGCGGCGGGGATTTTGGCGGGGAAGTGGACAATCATCGGTGTGCGGAGGCCTCCTTCGTACATGGTGGTCTTTTTTCCGCGCAAGGGGCCGGAGCTGTCGAAAGTGCCTTCCCAGCGCTGGGCGGCGCCGTTGTCGGAGCAGAAGAAGACGATGGTGTTATTGTCGATGTTGAGGCGCTTTAGGAGGACCATGATAACACCGATGTCACGGTCCATTCTTGTAATCATAGCGGCGTGGACTTTTGCATCTTTGGGCCAGGGCTTGTCGGTGTAGGGATCGGTGGAGGGGATTTCGTACTTTGCGTGGGGGATGGTAAAGGCCAAATAAAGGAAAAAAGGTTTATCGCTTCGGCGACGGATAAAATCAAGGGTGAAGTCGGTGACGAGGTCGTGTGAGTACTGCTTTCTTTGTCCATCCTTGTTGCCCTCGAGGATTACTTTCTGTTCATTGCGCCAGAGGTAAAGTGGATAATAGCTGTGTGCGGCGCGCTGGTTGAGGTAGCCAAACCATTCGTCGAAGCCCTGGCGTCTGGGCAGGCCTGTTGAGCCGGGTTCGCCGAGACCCCATTTTCCTGTGATGCCAGTGGTGTAGCCAGCTTGTTTCAGGACTTCAGCGACGGTTATATCCTCGGGCTTGAGTGGGATACGTCTTTGCGGGCTGCCGCTTCCGGTGACGAGGACGCCGCCGACATTTCCGAAATTGCCCCGGACGCGGGTGTGGCCCGTGTGCTGGCCTGTCATGAGGACGCTGCGGGATGGCGCGCAGACGGTGGAGCCGGCGTAGCACTGGGTGAAGCGGGTGCCTTCGGCGGCGAGGCGGTCTATGTTGGGGGTTTTGATTTTCTTTTGCCCGTAACAGCCAAGATCGGCGTAGCCGAGGTCGTCTGCCATGATGAAGATAATATTGGGTTTAGCCATCTCCAAAGCCTTTGGCTTTGGGGATGCCACTCGTTGGCCCTCACAGCCGGATATCAAAGCGGCTGCAACACCGCCGGCGGTGAGAGAAAGAAATTGGCGTCGGTTCATTTTTGTTTGCTCCTGTTCTTTTTGGTTTTCTCAGTTCGTTGTTTCGGCCTTGAGATTTGCTCGCCCATCTGTGCGCGCCACTTATCATAAAGTACTTTAAGCTGCCTTAACATATCCGGTTGTTTAGAGGCCAGGTTATTGGTTTCACCGATATCGATATCAAGATTATACAGTTCCAGAGAGCCTTTTCGAGAAAGAAGTTTCCATTTGCCGGCGCGAACGGCCCACTGGTCGGAGCCATCGCAAAAGAAAAGGGCATTGTGGAGGGGCTTTTTTGTTTGGCCGCGAAGTACCGGGAGCATGTTCTTTCCGTCATAGATACGGTCGGTGGGAAGAGATGCTCCGGC
>JAUWLI010000265.1 GCA_030613765.1 Phycisphaerae bacterium | reverse complement strand
AGAGAAAGCATGGAGCCAATCATTTATACATCCAACAAGGGGTGGCACTATAACGTAGTAGACAAAGGCAGGTATTATCCATTGCAAACTTTTACAAAGGGAAGAAATTCCATGTTTTGGATAAATCCCGAGGGCCAAATTTACAGGGTTTCCATTGTCCGATGAGGTTTGAACACCTGTAGAATCCACACCTGTAACGCTTTTGCTGCAGGGCCTGGGTCCAATAGTACCGGCCAGACAGTTTTTGTGTCCCTTTTTGAGTAGAAACCAGCCTGAAAAATATACCTACAGATATGACATAAAGCCCTGTTGGTTTCCATAGCAAAAAATTCCTTGCTTTTACAGCGGAAAGAGTATTTAATGTGAATTGAGCGTAAAAGAATTGGCCGGGGGGGGATAGGAAAAGGATTTTAGCTCTAAAAACAGACATAAGACAGTCAGGAAATCGGATTTTAGCCCGGCGGTTGGAGCCGGGGACAGGTTAGGCGGGAATGAGAAGTTAAGCAATGATAGACTGATTATACTTGGGGAACCATAGAATGACTGTAAAGGAGTTTTGGACAAGGACGAAGTCGAAGACAACTACGTGGCTTCATGCTCATAAACCGAGTAGTGCGGGCAGTTACCGACCAGAGGTAAATGATAAAGGTCTAATCAGCGCAACCGGTGAGTCGGCTGTTGGTGAGTCGGGTCAGGCCGGTGCGCAAAGCGATACGGTTTTAGTCAAAACGGTCCCGCCGACAGACAAACAACAGTCGCTTGAAAAACTTGAGGTCGGTTTCGATAAACTAATCGAGCAATTGCAGGGTATCAACCAGCATCTGAACCGTCAGGTTGTGCAGAATGAAGAGTTGATGAGCCGCATCGAACAACTGCCGAAATTGCTTGAGAGCTTTCCGGATTTGGTCCAGAATCAAAAGCAGTTAACGGAGGGCTTGGTCGAGCAGATCAAGGCGGCAATCGTCAAGGACCAGCAGTTTGTTGATACAGTTGAGAAGATCCCGATGGAGACGGCCAAACAAACCGATGCGCTTGTCGATATCGACCATCAGCTTGCGGCGGCGGCCGATACGGATGTGCAAATGGTGGAGAGCTTCAACAAATTTAACGAGGCATTAGACAAACTCAACCAGAGGACTGCCAGCCAGACTGACGGTATCGTGCAGATGAGCCGGACGTTTGCGACGAGCGACAGGTACCTTAAGTATATCCTCTCGAAGCAAAACCGACGCTTTATGTGGGTGTTTATAGCCGCTATAAGTGTGTGCGTGATGGCGATATTGATACTGACGGGAATCGTTATTTTTCTCAGGTCGGGATGACGGGGTTAGTGATTGGTTAGCGGTTAATAGTGAATGGATCCTTGCTAAAGAGGTGCGGGGACAAGTTGGTGAGGGGATTTTGTGTAGAGGTTGTTTCCGGTTTCACATGTCAAATTTTCAATGGGATTTACGGGCTTTGCGGGCGTGGTCGACGAAGGCTTCGAAGACCCTATGCTGGACCTTGTCGTTGAGTGTCAATTCGGGATGCCATTGTATGCCGAGTATCCATCCCTTTTCCACCTCGATAGCCTCGACAATATCTCCAGGGCCTGTTGCGGCGATTCTTACGCCCGGGGCAGGCTCAGCGACTGAATTACCATGCAGGCTGACAACTTTCGCCAGACGCCCGACGCCCAGGGTCTGTGCGAGGTTGCTGTCCGGGACCAGGTCAACCGCGTGGCCCGTCAAAACCAGGTGCCGCCCTATAACGTCTTCATCTTTGCGAAGGTTTCGGATCGTTCCGCCGAGGGCGACGTTTATTATCTGGCAGCCACGGCAGATGCCGAGAATGGGCAGCCCGCGCTGCCTGGCCGCGTGAATGAGCGCTATTTCGAAGTCGTCACGCAGCCGATGAACCAGTCTGGTCAGGTTCGGGTCACCGCCGTAAAGCTTCGGATCCACGTCGCCGCCGCCTGCCAGGAGAACGCCGTCAATTTCTTTTTCATCAAGGAGGGCTTTTACTGCATCGGGGTTTACTACAGGGTCACCGGCTGCATCGGGGCGCAGGGTTATGAGGCGTCCGCCGGCTTTGAACATTGCACGCTGGTAGGTGGCGTCGGTTATTCCGATACGTCCTATGAGAGTGTTGTCCAGCGAGAAGGCAATACGCGGGGCGTCGGCGGGCAGGCGCATGTTTATCCAAAGCGGATAGAAAAGACGAAATAACAAGTAGGTGACAATCAGGAGTGCAAACACGATGCCGATTCGGCGGAGCCATCGCCTTCGACGCTTAGGTGGTTTGGTCACCTTTTTGGATTTGCCGCTTTGCCTTTTATTCATCGTCGCTGCCGGGCCCGCCTTCCCCTGTAATGAGTTCGAGGTTTACCTTTCCATGGCGCAGGAAGACGGCCAAGGGGTACAGCACACCAAGCGCGGCGAGGGGGTCGTCGCTGGAGAGGACATCGTAGACGTTGTCCTTGTGCTCCTCAAGGAGCTGCTTGGCCTTTTTTAATCGGGCCTTAACGTCAAAATAGTCTTTAACGCCTCGAAATAGTTTGCGGATGCCGCGGCGTTTCGAGCCTGTGCGAAACTCCTGTTTTGCCTGTTCCCAGGAGTCGGTCAGGGCGGCCATGCCTCGTTCGTTGTTTGCGATTTCCTGAAGGGTCGCCAGAAAGGCAAGGATCGGGGTTTCCGTTCGAATATCGGAGCGGATTTTCTTTACAGGTTCGATGTGTCCCTTGACGGCAAGCTGGAAGAGCAGCCAAGGGTAGTCCCATCCCGATTCAACCGACTGAATCAGGCCTCCAAAGAAACGGGGATTTACTTCTATGAGCTGCGGCCGGCTTTCTGGTGTGCCTTCCCATCGGAAGTCAAGTTCGGCGACGCCGTGCCAGCCGAGCGATCCCATGAGGTCGGCCGTGACCTTTTCCATTTCCGGCGCTTCGACTGTCTCTCGCATCACTGTCGCGCCTCGCTCTGGGGGGAACGCACGAAGCCCGCGATATGTCATTGATGCGGCCATCTGGCCGCGGTCGAAGAGGGCTGTCACACAGTAGTCGTTTCCGGGAACGGCCTGTTGGATGATGGGGCAGTCATTTTTGCTGAGCTTGAAATGCTCTATGAATTCCTTGTAGGTGGATTTTAGCTCATCGAGTGTTTTGACTTTTCGGATACCGACACCGGAGGCCGATTCCCGCAATTTCACGAATGCCGGCAGCTTCACATCCGAAGCAATTGATTCGAAATGGGCCATGTTCTCCGGGATCCATGTTTTGGGAATAGGCAGCCGACGTTCCATGGCGTAGGCGGCGAGGGTGCCCTTGTTGTGTACCCGTTCGATATGTTCGATCTGCGGGACGGGTACACATATGTGCGGCTCGAATCGCTTGCGGTGACGGGCGATAAGATAGGTCTCCTTGTGGATGGGCATCAGGACGTAAGGAGTGGTCTGATCCTGCGGTTTGTGCTCGATGACCACTTTCTCAAGGACATCCAGGAAGGCCTGCGGCTCTTTGGTTGGATTGGGATAACGGAATTCACCGACGCTGTATCGGGAGAATGATGCGGCGGTCATTGCATATTCATCGCCTGTGATGACTTCGATACCCCGGCGGCCGAGGCTGCGCGTGGCAACCAGTGTCTGCCAGCCTCGAGAGAAGGTGATGATAACCCGGCCGGCAGTGCCCTGTTTTTCTGTTCCTTTTTTCATGTCACATACCTCTTTTACTTGTTTAAAACGATTCAGCCCAAGGGTGTCGCGCACTCGGTGTCCGAGTGGAGCGGTTGCTTCGGTAATATATTATCTTCATCACAATTCTAACTGCGGGGCACCGGTTTTGTCAAGGAATGCCGCCGGAGAAGTCATACGTATGGACTGTGACGACGACTGACACATGAGGCTGCATTTCTTTGCGGGGACAAGGGGCGGAATTCAAGAGGGAGTGAGATAATTTGCTTCGGGCGTTGCTGTGAACCGCAAAAAGCTGGTAACAAAAAATAATTCGGATCGTTAAAAATATTGTTATCGTTCCATTATGAGGCGTAAACAGCAGAGTTTCAAGATTTGTGAGGTAAGTTATTAACGTCGATATTAATACTGATAACGCGTTTTTTTGGGACACTTTTGTTCGAGACGGCAGTGGTATAGAGGCTTTTCAGTGACGATTAAAGCCGGATATTTTATTAATGTTATATTCAAGAAACTGAAAACGATAGTCCGAATAATGTTTATAACGTGATGTTCGAAATTGGCAGTTTTTATTGTTTTAATTAGGAGAGTCACAGATGCGCTTATTGGAAGAAGTAAAGAGATGGCTGAGTGAGGTTACAGAGATAGCTCTGTTGCTGGTTGCCATTGGTATCATCGCCGAGATCCTGTTTGGCAGCACGGTCTCTTTCTTTGGCGGCATTATTCCGAATCTGACCGCGTTGCTTAATACTCTTGGCGACAACGGGCTTGTCGGCCTGATTGCTTTGAGTATCATACTTTGGCTGTTCTATAGAAGAAGAGCACCGGCCCCCCAAAATTAGCCTATTTGCTGTGCTGTGCTCATAGAAGGAGCTTCTGTTTAGCGCAGAGC
>JAUWLI010000068.1 GCA_030613765.1 Phycisphaerae bacterium | reverse complement strand
CTGCCCGAGGCCGAAGCCCAACAAGCCCTGATATTATCAAATCACAGTAACTGGAATGATTATAATCCTTGCCTCGCTCTTTGCCGCCTTTTCCAGCGTCCCAAGTGCCTTCCCTCCAGCCCTTCAATCGCGTCCGCGATAACCAGTCACTAGTATAGGGATTAAGGTTCTCGTCAATCCAGGGAACAACCCGCCCGTCTTCTCGCTTGAGCTGGTGACTTTTCGTATAGATTTGCAGCGTTTCAAAGTAGTCACTTTTACTAATCGCGTTCTGCTTATAGTTATTCAGCAGGTTGGCCAGGCCCACCAGTACCTGTGTAGTCGCAAAAGGCCAGCTCGGCCCATTCCACTGGCACTCATGTCCCTTATAAGAAACGGCAAATCTCGGATGACGCTGCTCCGCCGTCGTCGGCCCGAAAGGAGCATAAAAACCTTTTGGATCCATCAACTGCTTCCACGCCTCTTCGTAACCTTTGCCCATATCCGGAAGATTGAAGTACCAGGGCACATAACCATGAAGTTCGCGCACATCAACAAGCTCCTCTGTTTTGCGGGGTAGCGTCTTGAAAAACTTCACCTCTCCATCCCATAGCTTGGCTTGAACGAGTTCTTTAATTTTTTCCGCCTTGGCTTGGTAGTTTGTGGCCAGTTCTTTTTTATCCGCCAGACCAGCGATCTTGGCGATAGCCACGGCGTCGCCGTACATGTAGGAATTGATCGTCGCGCGCTTACCGCTCCCACCTATGGAGACCTCCATACCGTCCCGGTCATCGATTTGCCAGAACAAGCCATCCGGCTCAAGCCTCTTTTTTTCCCACTCTTTATAGTTGTTGACCAGGTCCGCAAGCAGGTCGGTGACGTGTTGTTTGTCCGCTGTTACTAAATACCTCGCCCACATTGAGTCCGCAGCCCAGAAACTGTAACTTCGCACGCTGCCTCCTTTACGGAACCAGAATACTGCATAATCGTATAAGTATTTCCGGTTATGCAGCCAGCGGCCCTCGTAAAAATGATGCCCGGCAGGGCAGTTAATCGTATTGTGCTTGCCCGACCATCCAACCTTCGGCAAAAACTCGGTAATTACGAACCCATCCGGCGTCTCTTTGATGTGTTTACGATAAGTCCACCACCTAAAATAATACGTCCGCTCTAAATCCTTGTCGGGACATTCAAACAGCGGAACGTTCGCCTTCAAAAACTCCCACGCCTTCTCGTTGGGAACATGCTGAACGTATAGATCCTCATCATTTTTGTTGAATGTATCGACATAGTGTTTGAATGACTCTGCTTTCAGCACAGCCGCACTTGTTCCCTCGTTTGCTATAGCTGTACTCAGCGCTAAGGATACGCATAGAAAGGTCTGAAACATAACTCCGGTATGTAGATGTTTCATTCTCATCCTCACCTCCTTCACAATATCAACAACGAAGTCTAATTTGCAGCATCCTGATCTGCTTCAAGTGAGCCAACTAATTCTTTAATATTCGAAATATTTTTGCCGGCGCAATATTCTTTTATGCCCTCAATGATTTTTACCGAACATCCCGGGGCAATAAAACTCGCCGTTCCCACCGCCACCGCCGATGCCCCTGCGATAATAAATTCGATAGCATCCGAAGCCGTCCTGATTCCCCCCATCCCCAGAATCGGAATTCCCAAACTCTTGGTCACCTCGTTGTAAACCTTGTTCACTAAGTAAACCGCTATCGGCTTTATTGCCGGCCCCGACAATCCACCCGTCCTGTTCGCCAGAATCGGCTTGCGCGTTTCAATATCTATAACCATCGCGGTAAACGTATTTATCAGGCTAAGTGCATCAGCACCGGAGTCAACCGCTACCTGTGCAATCACACTGACATTCGTAACGGCAGGCGGCAGCTTCACCATCAAAGTCTTATCGCCGGCCACCTTTTTAACCGCCGAAGTAACCTCAGCAACTTGCTCCGGGTCCGTCCCGAAGCTTATCCCGCCCATCTCAACATTGGGACAGCTGATATTCAACTCAAGCCCGGCTATCGCTTCTACATTCGCCAGCCGCTCTGTCACCGCAACGTATTCGTCAATCGTCTCACCGGCTATATTAACAAAAACCGAACAGGACAGCTTTTCGAGGGCCGGCAGTTTTTCCTCGATGAAGGCATCCAATCCGATATTCGCCCACCCGATGGCATTAAGCATCCCGGAGTCAGTCTCAACAATACGAGGCGTCGCATTACCCTTCCTCGGCTTGACCGTAATACTCTTGGTTATAAATCCGCCCAGTGAACTGACATCCATAAAATCATCCAGCTCATCAGCATACCCGCTTGTCCCCGACGCCGTAAAAACCGGATTCGCCAAACGAATCCCCGCAAAATCAATTGATATATTAATCTCTTCTTCCATAAGCCGACACCCTGAACTATAAATGAAAAACTATTTTTTTGCTGTTAAAAACAGGGCCATCCGTACAACACATCTTATAGATGCTCTCGCCCGGCCTATCTGTTTTACATTCTACCGCACAGCTCTGGCAGATGCCAATCCCGCACGCCATCCGCCGTTCCATACTGACCTGACAATCAATATTCTTTTCCTTAGCGATTTCAGCCACCCGTGCCAGCATCGCTTCAGGCCCACAGCTATAAATCACCATACTCTCGCCGCCTGATTCAGACTTTCCAAGCCATTCAGAAAGGCAATCGGTTACAGGCCCGGCAAAACCACTCGAGCCGTCGTCCGTCGCCACCAGTGACTCTACCCCATACTTTGCAAACTCCCGAAGCGAAAATCCCAACTGTTGTGATATCTCATCAAGTTGTCGCTCAAAAGGAAGCGCCTCTGCACTCTTGGCACCGGCAAACGCAATAACGTTAATATCAGAAAAATCGGCAGTTAGAATCTTCACCAGATGCTGTAGCGGTCCCGCCCCCATACCCCCGGAAACCAGAAGCGCTGTCTTTTTACCGTCCGGTACCCAAAATCCATTTCCCAAAGGCCCGAGCACGCTCACCGACTCTTTTGCTGACAACGTTGTCATTCGCAAAGTAGCAGGCCCGACGACGCAATAGAGAATACTAACAGAAGTTTTATTGCCCTTCGTTGTAACATCAGCAAAACTAAAAGGCCTTCGCAGCAGTATTTTTCGCTCTGCAACATCAGCCAGGTCGTCCGGTATCGTTTCCACTGGCGGCAGGGCGGTATCCGAGAGGTCTAATTGTGCGAATTGTCCCGCGCCAATCTTGGCGAACGCCTCCGCCCCCCCGCCCGAAAATTCCAATACTAGCCGATAGAATCGCTCACGAATCTGCTTATTTGAACGAACGGTAGCCGAAAAAACTCCCCTTTTTGACGCTGAACTATTTTCTAACATAAACACCTGTTATAATAATGGACTTACCTGTAAAGATTCTACACGTATAGTTATCACTATCAAAGCAAACCTTCATAAATCCTGATACCGTCCACAACTTTACAGATGTGAACGGCATACTTGTCGGCAAACTCAGGGCAACTGTGTGGATATGCTGTATCGACTGCTTGCTGGACCGCTTCGACGCTTTCAGCCCGAACCAAAGCGCCCGATGCCCCCTTATCACCGCCGCCCAACATCCGTTCTCCCAAAACACCAGGCACAGTCCTGACAATATCGCACATCGTCTCTAATTCCGGCCCCGATATCTTATAATCATCCCGCAGCCCAATGCCGTCTTCCCTGAATATCTCACCCACTGTTTCAATGTCACCGGCCTTCCAGGCTTCCAGCATTTTATAGAACCGGTTTTGCGCTGCAAAAATATACTTCATCCGGTCGCACAAATCAGTGTAATTCTCACCGAACTCGGTCATAATCTTCTCATACATTGCCTCGTCCTTGATGTCCGCAAGGCACGATATATCGTAATTGGCTTTTTGTAATATCGAAACCAGCTCCTCACATTCTCCACATCGAATCTTGTAAGTTGACTTTTCTAAGCCCGGCCGCTCCGTCCCCGTATCAAGCACCACTATACGAAAATCAGTTGCACCGGCACCAAGCTGAATATAATCTACAGACCTCTTTGCCGGATTATAATACGTCCCCATGCCTTCTTGCCCGAACAATATCATTATCTGGTCGAGCTTCCCGCAGGGCGAGCCGATATAATCGTTTTCAACGGCCTGCGCCAAATCGACGACCGTCATCTTGTCTTCTATCTCGATGCCGTTAGCATCCAGCAGGGACAAAATCAGGTTCAAGCTCAACGATGCCGACCGGCTCATCCCGCCGCCGGGAATGTTCCCATAGATAACACCATCGATACCTTGTTTGAGTTGGTAACCTTCACGCCTTAAAATATAATCGATCCCGTATGGAAAGCGTCCCCACGTCTCCGCTATGGCCGCCGACTTTGGCTCAGGAACATCTCCTAATTTGAATTCTATAACCCCGTCATCAGGAAAATTACCACTAAATAATTTAACTCTATCTGTGCCGTTCGGCTTATAGGCCATCCGGATAAACCTGTCTGTCCCAACACCGAACAGCTCCGTGCCGTTGTAGTCACCGTGCTCAACACCAAGACAGAACCGTGATGAGCTTCTGCGCACCTTGGCGCCGCTGATATCCAGTCCGTTTTCCTGGGCCAGGCCTTTTAACTTTTCTACCATTTCCTTATCAATCGAGCTTGCCGGCATTCTTTCGTTCCTCGTTAGTTATATCTATTACCAGAAAATGATGTAAAGCACTACTGTCAGGAACACCACAAACAAGCCGAAGTACACAGAACCCTTAGACCAGTTCAGCTCAATCTTCGTCTGCTCCGGCAGAGTGATTTGTTCCTTCAACGGCTTGATCAATGTAACTAATAGCAGAACAGCCGCAATAGCACCTACCGTGATTCCCATACGGTTCAGAAATGCCATATCGCCCCAGCCGAAGAACAAAATCCCGTAGATAATCGGGCTCAGAATCAGTCCCAGAACACCACAATACCTCGGCGTCTTTTTCACAAACAATCCAAATAGGAAGATAGTCAGCACACCCGGTGATATGAATCCCTGGAACTCTTGAATGTAAGCGAAAGCGCCTTTGAATCTCGGATTTGCCAAAAGCGGCGCGATTAGACACCCGATGAACACACCGACCGGCACGCAACAGCGACCTACCCATACCAGAGATTTCTGTGCTGCCTTCTTATTGAACCATTCCCTGTAAATATCCATCGTAAAGATTGTCGAAGCTGCGTTCAGCATCGATGCCAGAGAGCTAATCACTGCTCCCATCAACGCTGCCAGTACGAATCCCCGCAAACCGTGCGGAGTCAGGTACCGAATCAACAGCGGAAATGCGCCATCGTAATCATAGCCCACTAATTCCTGACGGATTTCGACATCGGGGTGACTATCGTCCACCCCCTTGAGTAGTGCTGCGTTGATTCCACTGAGGTCCTCGCCCGCCGGTGCAGCCTTCCCAAGAACTGCCGCATTGAATGTTAGCACCTCTGTTGCAAGCTGCGGCTGCAATTGCGCAAAGTCGCTGTCGAACGGAATAACCATCACCGCTTCAGCCGGTGTGTTTTTGACTTGGGCAAATACCTCTAATACAGGCTTGTTCAGAGACTCCTCTTTCATTGCGTTCTCCTGCATCTTCCCCGCATATAATGTGAACGCAATAATCCCCGGAATGCACACAATAAAAGGAATAATCAGCTTCAGGAAGGCGGCAAACACAACACCCCTTTGACCTTCACGCAAAGAGTGGGCTCCCAGTGTTCTCTGCATGATGTATTGGTTCAGGCCCCAGTAATAGAAGTTCGGAATCCATATCCCCAACAGCAATGCCGTCCACGGAAGAAAGGTGCTGGTCCGCGGCAGCGCCATGTGCATACTGCTTTCTTTGAGAGCAGCAAACTTATCACCGAACGCTGCGCCCTCACCCAAACCTAAAGATGAATTCACCGCTGCAGCATTGATCCCAAACCTGCTCGGATCGTCCAGTGCCATAAACGCCAGAACCATTATCACCGCGCCGCCGATTATCAGTGCCGACCCTTGAATCAGGTCCGCCCACGCGCATGCCTTCAGGCCTCCCGCTGCGACATATATACCCGCCAGGATACCGACAAACCACGAGAGCGTCGTGAGGTTGATTGGTATGCCCATCAACTCTTCACTAAACAAAGGATTAAGAGCTTTAGCACCGAGATATATCACTGTTGGGATGGTTACTCCCAAATAAATAATCACCATCAAAAGAGACATCACTAATCGGGACGTGTGATTGAAACGGTACTCTAAGTATTCAGGTATCGTGAAAATCCCGCTCTTGAGAAACTTCGGCAAAAAGAAAAACGCCACCACAATCAGTGTTATCGCTGCGACCCATTCGTAGCTCGCCACCGCCAAACCGATAGAGCCCTTGGCCGCCTGCCCGGACATTCCAACAAACTGCTCGGCAGAGATGTTCGCTGCGATTAGTGAGAATCCAATCAACCACCATTTCAGCCCTCGACCCGCCAGAAAATAATCCTCGCTGGTTTTTTCTTTCCGGCTCTTGAACAACCCTACGGAAATTACACAAACGAAGAATACCGCTAATATCCCAATATCTAAGCCGCTTAATTCCATAATAAATCCCTTTCTTTCTTTTCGCTTTCCTTCTCTGTTATCTCACTAAGATTTCCATTTTGCGATACACCGCATAGCAACGTCCTTGCTTTCTCCAATCTCACCACACTGCCCGCCATTATAGCTTCTTTGGTATTAACCGCAACAAAATAGAAACCTATAAATGCATAAGCGCCCCGAAAAACACACTCGCATATCCGGGTCGATTGTCCGAATTGCATGATTAGCAGTTAATCTGCTGCCCTGTGTGGACGATAGTATGGTGAGCATCAGAGGCGCAGTAGAAGCAACGGGTTTGTTGAATTCCACTGACAAGCGGTTTCCGGAAGTGCTAACGGGGGGATTGAAAGCTATGTAGTGGCTGAAAATCCTGAGAAAACGATCGGGATGGAGCCCATAGGGACGGGTGAAAGTGACAACAACGCAACTGAGGTTATCGGTCTTGAGCTTGGTATCCTCGGCAAAGAGGTAGATTTTAGTATTGCTGTGGTCAAAGGTCAGGCAACACTGGCCGACATTGTCCCGCTGGCACGCACGATTTGCACAAAAATTACCGACGTCGTAGTTGAAAGCATATGCAGAGAAGGAGGCCGAATCCCGTGCCGCAAAGGCTGTGCAGCCTGTTGCGGTCCTTACCTTGTACCATTGTCGGTTCCGGAAGCGCTTCGGTTGAACGAGGAGATTTCAGCCGCACCCACAAATCAGCGAGAACCAATGCTGAGGGCCTGTCTCCTTGCTGCACACCGTATCTTGAATCAAAACATTTCTGGACCAGACAACAGAGCCATCCCAGGCAGCCCCGGCCGAACTGAATCTAGTGTTGAGCTGGTATGCGAGTTTGAAGCTGCCATGTCCTTTTCTCTGCAAAGGTCTGTGTACCATTTATCAGCAGAGACCGATGGCGTGCAGGGAGCTTTTTGTAAAGGGTTCTGCCGACGCGTGCGGAGGCGAGCAGAGTATCGCAGAAGTGGTTCAGATGCCGGTGAAAATGCCAAATGCTCTTGCTCAATTGGCCAGCGACTTTGAGGGTACCGCCGCCGAGGCGGTGATACTGCCCTTGACGATGGCATGGTACGAGCAAAACAAGCAGCGTGCTGACCGGACCTGGCCTGCTGCGATGATGGTAGAGCGGTTTCTTGAGATTGTAAAAGAGATGGCCTCGAAGAATTATACAGAAGTCGTTGCGTAAACCAGGACTATTACATGTCTTTCAAAAACGCATCCGGCAGTGAATCGATTATATCAGTAGTCATTAAGCTGACCTGACCCACCTTTTCCGCTGCAATGTCACCAGCTAAACCGTGAAGGTAAACACCGAGAACCGCAGCGTCAAAGTTGTTTAAACCTTGGCCCGCCAATGCTACGATAGCCCCTGTTAAAACATCGCCGGACCCGGCTGTCGCCATACCGGGATTGCCCGTTTGATTGACATATACTTTTCCCCCATCGGTGACAACTGTCCCTGCACCTTTCAGGGCAACCACAGTTTTCGTCTGACGTGCTAATTGTGTTGCCTGCTCTTGGCGGTCGCTCGGCGGCTCTTCTCTAAACACCCCCGACCATAATCTTCTCATCTCGCCCGGATGAGGCGTCAAGATAAGTCCTGCTTTCAGTTTGACAGGCCAGTCTTTCATCTTGGCCAGGTTATTTAAGCCGTCCGCGTCTATAATCAGCCGAAGTCCATCCTGTTCGAGTAGGCTTTGCAGGACTGATTGAAGACCGCCGCTGACACCAACGCCCGGTCCGAACGCCAGCACATCATTATCATTAACAGCATCAAGTATAATATTGACTGCCTTGGCCGATATTTGCCCCATGTAGTTTTCCGGTAGGGCGATAGTGGTAAACGATGGCTCGATGGATGCTACTATCGGGAGAACACTCTTCGGCGTCGCAATCCGTACGAGCCCCGCACCACACCGCAGCGCGGCCCGGCCCGCAAGAGCAGCAGCTCCGCTCATACCAACGCTGCCGGCAATGATACAAACCTTGCCAAAGTCGCCTTTATGAGCATCATGTTTTCTCGGTTTTAGTTTTGAGATAGATTCTATTATCTTCATACAAAAACGTCTCAAGCAGTGCCGTAAGGCATGCTATGCATAATATTACAAATAATGTAGAATATGGTCAATAAAAGATTTGACAAGCATACAGGAAAGATTATAATAAACCAATAAATAAAAGAATCTGCCGATTTTAGCGGAGATTAAAACCTATGAGTGAAATTATATTTGTCGTTGAAGATTCTGATGAGGGTGGTTACACTGCTAAAGCTCTCGGTTACTCTATTCATACCGAAGGCGAAACGTTGAACGAGCTGAAGGAAAATATCAAAGACGCGATAAAATGCCACTTTGACGCAAAAGAGGTTCCCCATATTGTACGCTTACACATAGTAAAGGATGAAGTAATAACAATATGAAACTTCCGCGTGAAATCAGCGGGGTAGAGCTCGCAAAACTTCTTAAAAAATACGACTATGAAATAACCCGGCAAACCGGCAGTCATATACGACTTACCACTACATCCAAAGGCGAACACCATATCACTATCCCTGCCCATAAATACCTTAAAATAGGCACATTGAGTAATATCTTGAGCGATATCGCTGTCCATTTCAAAATAAACAAAGGCGATTTAATTAAAGAATTGTTCTAACATAAACAATGTTACGTGTCATTGGGAAGTTGAGCTAATGAACGATATTGGGTTTCAGAAGCGTCTCTTGCTTTCCAGCGTTACACTGGTTCGGTTGAATAGCCAAAGACTTCCCACGGGCATTGCATCAGGATGCCTAATTAACTATTCCGGCAAGAGAGTACTTCTCACGGTATCTCATGCCACAGGAGACCAGGGGAACTGGGCAATTCAGCTCAGGTACGTGCCAGGCAAGGGCACAGAGACATATCAATTAGGGGCAATGCACTTTCTGGCAAAAGGATCGTTGTCCAAGCCCATGCTCGATGATGTTGATTTCTCATACATTGAAGTGCCGTCCAGCGTGTGTGCATATAGGCAGGAGATCGAAGCACCGGCAAACGTTGTGAAATTCGAAACACCAATTACGGTTCACACACCGAGCCTAGAAGATGTGCCACAGCCAGCCAACAAATTCGGATTCTGCGGGGTGGTAAAACCAACTCTTGAGAATCATTTTGGCCAGGCCTACTTTGGCGGCGAACCGCGTATTTATTCCGGTTTGTCATTCCTGCGCACAGAGGACAACTATCATGTGTTCTCTTTGCCGTTTTCCCATCCCGGACACGAGCATTTTCAAGGGTGTAGTGGGGCGCCAATTCTGAGTGATACAAGAGTACTCGTAGGACTCGTATGTAAAGGTTGTGTAAGAACCAATGAGATATGGGCCATTTCTATTCGGGCCTACAAGACTCCAATAGACATTTTGGTCGGCAATGTCGGGTAGCAAATCACATAATAACACCACGCAGTCGACGCAAAAAACACGCGGCTGAATTAAGCATTGTTAAGAATGTGGGGTAAGGATAACACAGCACCTATCCCCCGGCAGGTCGTTAGCCTTTGGTTTTGAGTATCCTGTTCCGCTGTAGGCTGGCAAGCCCCTGTTTCCCGCTTTCGTGGGGACAAGCTTCTGCCTTTCTACTTTCCTGCTTCTATTTTTTTGTTTATAAGGGTCGCTGTAACCGCTGCGGAAAATCCGCCGTCGATATTGACCACGCTGACACCGGCCGCACAGCTATTGAGCATTGTCAGAAGTGCCGACAGCCCTTCGAAGCTCGAACCATATCCCACACTGGTCGGTACCGCAATCACCGGACAGCTGACCAGCCCCCCCATGACACTGGCCAATGCCCCTTCCATCCCTGCTACAACAATAATCACATTGGCGTTCTGTAGTTTTGGCAGATGTCCGAACAATCTATGCAGGCCCGCTACTCCAACGTCGCAAACCATCTCCGTTCGCTGGCCCATAATCTCTGCCGTTACTTTCGCTTCCTCTGCAACCGGTAGGTCCGCCGTCCCTGCCGTAACTATCGGCAGCACAGCTTCAGACCCCTCCGGCTCTTTCTGCTCAAGGACAATCGCTCTGGCTAATTTCTCGTATCGCGCCTGTGGAAATTTCTTCGTCTTGGAAAGCGCCTCGAAAACATCTTCCTCCGCCCTCGTAGCCAACACGTTATTGCCTTTCGCGGCAAGGCTCTCGAAGATTTTGATTATTTGCTCCGTGGTCTTGTTGGGACAGTAAATAACTTCCGGAAACCCACGCCGAATTTGCCGATGATGGTCAACGCACGCAAACCCCAAATCCTCGAACGGAAGATGGCGAAGCTTTTCCACTGCCTCGTCTATACCAACTGTGCCGTTTTTGACCTGTTCAAATAATTGTTTTAATTGTTCTGCCTGAATATTTCACCTTCCTTTCACGCCTTTTTCATTGAGCAGGAACTCTTTAATCAACATCCAGCATGCTT
>JAUWLI010000156.1 GCA_030613765.1 Phycisphaerae bacterium | reverse complement strand
TTTGGCAGTGGATATTCCATCGGGCCTGGATTGCGATACAGGTGAGCCACTCGGTGCAGCTATCAGGGCAAACTATACCGTAACTTTCGTTGCGGTGAAAAAAGCTTTTACATCCGCAGACGCAGTAAGCCAATATACCGGCGACATCTTTATTGCCTCGATTGGTGTTGAACCAAACGAAGATACATCAAATTAAAATGCACCGGCAGTGCCTGATTGTGTTTCGTAGCCGATGAAAAACAGGAATCTTTCGTAGTTGAATACAGGGATCAACAAGGCCTGTGCCTGTTTCTGAATGTCCTGGTAGTGAACACGTTTTTGCCGTGAAGCCTCATATCTTTCCGTTGCCATTGGGTCCATTTCCAATTCGGTAACAGACGGTCTGATGAGAATGCTCGGCGGTTTGCCAAGAACCAGAAAGTCTGTCTCGATGGAAATGTCATTGGCCACTTTGCCGCCCCATTTCTCAATAAGCGTTTTTATTTTATCGACAGCGTCATTTTCAATCTTTCCATCGCCATCAAGGTCAAATGCACCTTCTATCGAAAATACGTTTGTTTTGTCACTGTCCCAAATCAGGTTTGCAACAATATCATCCAGTATGATTGGCCTTTTAATTTGCGACTTTGTAATAAGTGCAGTCGAGATGTTCTTATCAACGCTGAATACTTTGATTTCGGCCTTTCCTTTGCCGTCCTTTGGTATAGGCATGTTTTTGTCGTAAACCGCAAAGGTTAAGCCCGGATAAACACGGTCATCCCTTCCGATATTCAGATGCACGGCATTGGCCGAGTTATCAACCAATATTATTTTGCCGTCACTCTTATGGGCCACTACCTCACCATCCGGCAGCGGCACAATCTTGTGAAGCTCATCCTGGAGGCTTTTCATTTTATCCTGGGTCATTTTCAATTGTGCCTGAATCTGGAGCTTCTCCTGGTGTTCCTGATCATATTTAGCTGTTTCTTCATTCTTTTGTGCCATAAGAGACTGAATATTCTCCTCAGAGGTTTGTTCCAGCAGGACTTCAAGGTCATTATAGTCCTTCTTAATATCGTCAATCTCCCGGCGGTAGTCTTCCTTCTCAGCTAACCATTTTCGTTCATTGTTGTAGGTTAAAACCATTGCGTCATTAAAATCGTTTATCTTGTCGGTAAGCGTTTCTTCTGTAACTTGAAGCGTATCTTTTATATTGTCCAGTTCTGTTTTCAGCTTCTGTATTATCTGGATGAGTCCGGTCGTATTGGGATCAATGCTTGCAGGGTCAATATGTGCTTGAGCCAGCGTTAACGTATCTTTGAAACCTCTGTTGGCAGTGTCAACTTTGACTTCAGCAGAGGTATCCTCGGGTAAGCCTCCAATGACAAAACATACCACTTCGTCAAGGTAGTCGACCATTGTAGCGAGTCTGCTCTTACGGGCCTGTTTTGCCCCAACTATCGTTCCTATTCTTTGCAGTTCTGCGGGAGTTGCCATCTCTACAAGGTCACTTTGTGCTTTTTCTGTTATTGTCCTCTGGTCTTCGAATTTGACGTAGTAGATAACTGCAACAGTAGTTGCAGCAATGAAAAGCCCAACAAAGAGTATTAGGGTATACAACATAGCGTCGCTTTGCTGTCTTTTTGCTGGCGACATAATCAACCTCCTAAGAAATTTGTTCAGTGTTCAGCGAATAGTTTTTCGTGTATAAGAGCCATTATAGCCCGAAAATCCATATAAGTCAAGTAAAAACAGCCTATTGCGCCAAGACTCCATATATCGGACGGTAGAGAGCTTATTTTAGTCAAAATTTGTCCAAAAGAGGGGGTAATTGGCTGATTTGGCGTATTGTGTATTTGGCCGCAGAATCCGGTTTCTGCGACGATTCCAAGTGCAGTCGAGCCGGTCGGATTATCTGGATTGTCGCAAATCCAAGTCTGTTTGGTGCGATAAAGTCCTTCATCTGGTTGTCAGCGACGTAGGCCATAGACCGCGGTTTTACGTTTAAGGTCTCCATTATCTTTTCGAAACCGGCTGGTGACGGCTTCCAGAATTCCCTGCCGAGCTGCTCGGTATAGATTATGCACTTAAAATATTGTCCGATTTCCAGTGCCTGTACTTTTAGTTGTTGTGAGGGTAAAAAACCGTCTGTCAGCAAAGCTAACGCGAATTTGGGACCAAGTTCAGAGAGAACTTCCCGTGATTCCTGGGGCAGAGTTATGTTTGGTTCGTGGCTGCGATAAACTTTTATTAGCTGCCGGATAAGTTTGTCATCATAGCCTATGTCAAGCTCGCTAAGAGCTGAATTGAACGTCTTTGTATGATCGCCTGCATTAAATTTTTTCCAGAAGGCAGCAAAAAGACTTTCGGCAGGGGGCATCCGGGGCAAATCGGCAAGAAACTCAGACACAGATATGAAGCCGCTCTTACAATACTCGACTTCGTCATAAAGCGTGTCGTCTAAATCAAAAACAACGGTCGTTATCATAGTCGTTTAGTATTTACTATTGACTATTTACCATTTTCAATATTCAATTGTCAATAGTCAATGTTCAATGAAAGGCCAAAATATGAAATTCTTGCAAATCATGCGTCCCTTGCACTGGACCAAGAATGTCTTTGTATTTGCAGCCCTGATATTCGGAAAACAACTCATTGGCCCTTTTGATGAAGTGTTTTCGGCTGTTGTCAGTGCCTTTGGTGTTTTTTTCTGCTTTTCCCTGGCTGCTTCCGCTATCTATATCTTCAACGATATAATCGACCGCGAAGCAGATAGCCTCCATCCCGAAAAATCACAAAGACCGATAGCAGCAGGAACTGTAACCGTTGGTTCCGCCCAGGCAATCTCGGTCTTGTGTGCTGTAGCAGCAATTCTTGGAAGTTATCTGCTTGGTAGCAAGTTTGTAATTATCATTCTCATATATATTGGGCTGATGGTTCTTTATTCACTCCTGCTGAAAAAAATGATGATTCTTGATTGTGTAACCATATCGATTGGTTTTTGCCTTCGTGCTATTGCCGGCGCAGTTGTTGTGGATGTATTTATCTCGCCGTGGTTGATTATTTGCACCTTTTCCGTGTGTCTTTTCCTTGCCTTCAGCAAGCGTCGCAGTGAGATAGCCCAGCTTCGTGAAAACAGCGAATCCTTTCGCAAGACATTGGCCGGCTATACACCGGAGCTGCTGGCCCATATGCTCGATGTAACCAGCGGTCTGGCAATTGTATGTTTTCTGCTCTACGCAATGGATCAAAGAACCCTTAAAATTTTCGGCACTAACAACCTTGTCTATACCACACCAATAGTTTTGTACTGTGTTTTCAGGTTCAGTGCGCTGATACAAAAGGGCCATTACTCCGGCCCTGTAAAGCTTATTTTATCAGACCGGCCGTTTCAACTTGGCTTTGTGCTGTGGATTCTGGCGTGCATTTGCATTATTTATTCCGACAAGCTCGGCATCAGTTTTGGCAACTTTTAACCTTATTGATTAAGCATGTATCTCGTGAAGCGTATCTCGATAAGCGAGATACAAACTACAGATTATGGTTAAGAAAAGATTGACAGTATATTTGGTCGTGATTTCGATAACTGCAATGGCTGGCCTGGCGTTGCCGGAAGAGCCGGTCTATTTTGCCGATCCCAACTTGCAGGCTGCTGTGGAAAAAACCCTGGGGATCTCTGATCCGACCGCGACAGATATGCTTGCTCTGACCGTCGTTGATGTTGGCAACAGAGGCATTGTTGACCTTACAGGCCTCGAGTATGCCACGAATCTGACAAAGCTATGGCTCTACAATAACTCGATAAGCGATATCTACAGAGTATCAGGATTGACAAATCTGACCGAGGTATATCTGTCCGGCAATCGAATCAGTGACATCTCTGCCTTTGGAGGACTGACGAATATAACGCATCTGGGTCTCGATGGGAATCAAATCAGCAACATCTCTGCGCTCTCGGCTCTGACTAATCTGACATCGCTGGTGTTGAGCAATAATCAGATAAGAGACATATCTGCGCTTTCAGGTTTGAGAAATCTAATTAAGCTGTATCTTGCCGGCAATCAGTTCAGCGATATCTCCGGGCTCTCGGAACTGGTGAATCTGGCAGAGCTGTACCTGTCTGACAATCGGGTCACCGACATTTCGGCGTTTAAAAGGCTGACGAATCTAAGAAGGCTGAGCTTGGAGAATACTCCAATCAGCGACATCTCCGCGCTCTCGGATCTCGTGAATCTGAAGTACCTGTACCTACGCAACAATCAGATCAGCGACATCTCGGCACTGTCGGAGTTGACGAATTTGAAAGCGCTATGTATGCACAACAATCAGGTTGGCGATATCTCTGCACTTTCACGGCTGACGAAAATCGAGGTTCTGGATTTAAAGAACAATCAAATCAATGACATCTCCACACTTTTAGGGTTGACGTGTCTAAAAGAATTGGACCTACGAGACAATCAGATCAGCGACGTCTCTGCAATATCGAGGCTGATGAAAATCAAGGAGTTAGATTTAGGCAATAATCGAATCAGCGACATTTCGGCGTTTTCGAGATTGGTACATCTGAAAGAACTGGCGTTGGGAGACAATCAAATCTGCGATATATCCTCTCTCTCCGGGCTTATTAATCTTGAGGACCTGAAGCTGGGGTACAATCAGATTAATGACATCTCTGCATTTTCAAATTTGACGAATTTGAAGACGCTGTATCTGCACGGCAATCAGATTCGCGATATATCTGCTTTGTCAAGGTTGGTGAATCTTAGGGTTCTATGGCTGTACGGCAACCAGATCAGCGATATATCTGCCCTTAGTGTATTGAAGAATCTAATACAGCTCCACTTCCATGTGGGCCGAAATCAGATTAGCAACGTCTATTATGCTATCGGGTTTCCATTGCCGGCAAAGTCGACAACAAGGAAGTTAAATAAAAACGAACTCAACACCGTTGCCTACTATGTCTATTTACCATTGATTATCCGTAACAACCCTAATCTAAACAGCTTGACATACGATCCGAACCACAAGCCGCTTACAAACGATTGGGGTGCTGAAATTCCCAATTTGATTGAGGTGCGCAAGCACCTTGGGGAGACTGGTTGTGGTGAACATAACAACTGGTGCGATGGAGCCGATATCGACCGCTCGAGTAATGTCGATATGGATGACTTAGCGGAGTTTGCACAATATTGGTTTGGAGGTATCGAGTAATAACTAATTCATTATGGCTGAACAACGATTACAGAAGGTCCTGGCTGCGGCTGGTATTGATTCGCGTAGAAAATGCGAAGAGCTGATACTCAACGGGGTCGTACGCGTAAACCGAAAAGTGGTGGATAAGCTGCCGGCTTTTGTCAACCCTGCAAAGGATATCATAACGGTAGACGGCAGGAAAATTCAAGCCGCTCAGAAGGTATATTATCTTTTGAATAAGCCCAAGGGAGTGATTTGCACAAACCGCGACCCACAGGGCAGAAAAAAAGCGATAGACATCATCCCAACCAGCCAGCGTATCTTTTGTGTCGGCAGACTCGATATCAATACATCCGGAATAATTATCCTCACTAACGACAGTGAATTAGCAAATAGAATAACACATCCGAAATATGAATTGGCCAAAACTTATGTTGTCAGGGTCAAGGGCCAAATTGCCGGTGAGGCAGCGGAAAAGTTGAAAAAAGGAATTTGGCTGGCGGAAGGCAAAACGGGCAGGGCATCAGTCAAAATATTAAAACGCAACTATAGAGAATCATTGATTGAGATTACTATTCGACAAGGCCTTAACCGGCAGATTCGCAGGATGTTGGCAAGGGTGGGTATGCCCGTAAAATCGCTTAATAGAACACGTATTGGTAGACTCAACACACGAGGCCTTGGAGTAGGCAAGTTCAGAACGCTAACCAAAGCCGAAGTGGCATATCTAAATAAGCCACTATAAGTTAATCAGATACCATGCAAAAGACGATGGAACACCGAGAGTATCCTTAAAAAGAAGTATTCTCCCAATACAAAGCTAAGGAATTATTTCCTACAAATCTCGGCTTTGGGCTTGCATTTCTCCAGAAAAAACGTAATATGTGTCGAATTGTCAATTTTTAGCTCATAAATCGTTGTTTGTCGTAGGAAAGATGAACAACGAGATGAAAAATTAGGAGTATGCTGGATGTCAAGAGTATGTCATTTTACGGGTAAACATACCGTGGCCGGCAGGAGTATCGCCCGGCGTGGTAAGGCCAAGCGCCTTGGTGGGGTCGGCAGAAAAGTTACCGGAATTACCAAGAGAAAGTTTAAGCCGAATATACAAAGGGTCCGGGCTGTTATTGACGGCAAGGTCTGCAGAATCAAGGTCTCAGCTAAAGCTATTCGTATGGGGCTTATTGAAAAGCCGGCCAAGCGAGATTACAAGCCCGCAGAAAAAGTAAGTGACTAATATAACCTTTTGTAGTTGGAAACCATCAATAGCGAGGCGGGCTACGCCTCGCTTTTTGTTTAGGCAGGAAAATATGGCGAAGAAAATTGACCAGGCCCAAGTGAAAAAGGTTGCCAAGTTATCTCGCCTGGAATTGACCGAGGCGGAAGTCGCCGAGTTTACCGGCCAGTTGAGCGCCATCCTTGAATACGTGGAAAAAATGAACGAGTTAGACACCACTGGCGTTGAACCCCTGGCGCATTGTCTGCCAATCAGTAATGTTCTTCGCCAGGACTCGGTCAAAGAATCACTCGGAACCGAAAAGACATTGGCCAATGCACCCCAGCGGGACGAAGAATTTTTCAAAGTGCCAAAAATACTGGATGATACATCCGGTGCATAAAAGTCGCTCTAAAACAAATTCGGAGGTATTGTACAATGAAAGTAATTCGCTTAGTGTGTTTTGTATTTATAGGTATGTTTTTGGTCGGTTGTGGACAAACGGGGAAAATTAAGATGACATCCAATCCAGTTCCGGCGCCGGGTCAGCATCCACAGGTGTTTGAAAAGACGATTACGAAGAATTTAAGCTGTGAATACTTGCTGTTTTTACCGGAATCCTATAGCAAAAATAAGCAGGACTGGCCTTTGATCCTGTTTCTGCACGGTGCCGGTGAACGCGGC
>JAUWLI010000335.1 GCA_030613765.1 Phycisphaerae bacterium | reverse complement strand
CGATAGTCTTGTCAAAGTCGCCTTTGCCATAGAGCAGGCCCATCACGATGTATGCGCCGTTGAGTTTCGCGTCGATGCTGCCGGCATCCTTACCGCCCGGTCGACCGCACAGGCTATGGGTGTACTTAGGGTCCTTGTGGTACTTTTCTTCCACAAGGTCCCAGGTCTTCTGCCAGTCGTCGGGATCCTGTTTGTACCACTTGAGGAGGTCCCTGATGCATTCTGCGTACTGGCTGTCTCCGGGGATGCATTTAAGTCCGGCTCGGACAATCCTTACAATGTCATTATCGAAGAAGGCCTCGGTATACATTCCGCCGACAAACTGGCCGCCGTAAAGGCCGTCACCATAGTTCATCAGGCGCCCGAACGTTTCGCCGAGCCTAATGACCACATTGGGCAGGCCGGGGGCAATCAGGCCGGCATAATCAGCCTCAATCTGGTAGTCAATGTCATCGGCATGCTTATTAAATTGGGGATGGCCTGAATCCGGCGGGGCAATGCCACTTCGCAAAAGGCTTCGGCCTGCATTGTTGGCGTGCCAAAGAGAGTAGCGGCTGTTGGCAAAATCGATACCGGCCTGGCGTATAGGGACATCCATCCCGTACAACTCCAGCGTACGCAGAAAAGTCATCTCGACATAAATGTCGTCCTGACCGAACTGATTTATCAGGTTAGGCTGCCACTTTGGCATCTTATCGGCCGGTATGATTCGACCTGTATAATGAAATTCGGTGGGGCCTCCCCAGCCGACTCCGGCCATCTGGCCGATCCAGCCGGCCTTCATCTTGTCAACATACTCTTTCACCGGTAAACGACGAAATTTCTGGGCCGCTTGTACGACCGAAATGTCCCCCGTTAAAACGAAACCAACTACCATCATCATTGCAATTAACCTGCGCATAACCTTGCTCCTTTCAAAAGATATACCGTTTTTCGCTTTTCTGTTAAAATGTGAAGTATCTTTAACTTCAGGGATAGTTTTAATCAAATAACACCTGCCTCCAGGAAGAACATAATACCTCTTTTAGTAACGTATACTAAATTTGAGACTGTTTGATAGTATATAACAAATATAGAGCAAATCAATAATTTATTGTTTGTTGCTTTGGACTTTTCGTGGTAAGATAATTTTGAGTAAAGGAGATATAAATAGTTTTGATTGGCAAAACAAAAAAAGCTGCTTTAGACAGGTTTTTGGCTGATAATCCGGAACTTGAGGAACTATCAGCTAAACTGGCGACATTTAACGCTTTCCGAACCCTAAGAATCGAGAACGCAGAGATTCGACACAGTAACGTCCTTGCCTGGCTATTGAATCCAGATGAATCTCATGGATTGGCAGATATTGTACTTCGTCGTGTGTTTTCAAACATGTTACTTGAAAGTGATACGAACATTGAAAAAATATCGGCTGCCCAAGTTGAACTTATGGATTTCAATGATATCGAAGTTAGGCGGGAATGGAAAAACATAGATCTTCTTATCATAGACCGAAATAACGAACTTGTTATCCTCATTGAAAACAAAATATACTCCAGCGAGTCAACCGGTCAATTGTCTCGTTATCTGAAAGAAGTTAATAAGGAATTTCCCGGCTTTGTTATAGTGCCTGTATTTCTTACTCTTATGGGAGAAGATATAGCTGATAACCATGCCAATGCTCAGTACCTATCCTATAGCTATTTAGAACTTCTTGCCGTCCTTGATAATCTCTTCGCCCAAAGACAATCACAACTTACGGAACCTGTCGCAATCTTTATAAAACAATATATGGATATATTAAGGAGGCTGACAATGCAGGATGAAAGCCTGGTTGAACTGTGCAAAACAATATATCGACGCCATCGGGAAGCCATAGATATTATTGTGGAATACGGCATGATAGGAGCAGGGCAACAAGCCGTAAAGGATGTGCTCTCGAAAGAAGGGGATTATGAAAATCTCTGTTCTCGTACAAATAGTGTGTGGTTCCTGCCAAAATCCTGGTCTGAGATTATCCCTGAGAATAGTACGAGGTGGCGGCATTTATGCAGACGAGTGAGCATTGCATGCTTCTTTCAATTCCGAAGTAGTATAAATAAGGTTCGTCTTATTTGTGAAGTCTCACAAATGGATGATCCTAAACTTAGATTAGCCTGCGTAAACAAACTGCAAAAAGCTGGTTTCAAATTTACCAAAAAGGCTTTCGAAGAAAATGCAAAGTACAGTCGATTCTACTCAAAAAGCCTGATAGTCTCTGACATAACAGATTATGAAGCCGTTAGTGAAGCAATCGAAAAGCTTTTAAACAAAGCAAGGGCTGAATTTCCAAAGGCGAAAAAAGTATTTCGAGAAGTATTCAGTGACTCCAAAAGCTAATGTGCTATGCGAGAGAATGTTTTCAGGTTGCCACCAATCTCAATCACGAAATTCCCAAAACGTCGGCCATCGAATATAAAGCCGGTTTTTTGCCAATGAGCCATTTTGCTGCACGCAGTGCCCCTCGCGCGAAAGTGTCTCTGCTGTGGGCGGTATGATTGAGGGAGATTCTTTCACCGAGCGTGCCAAAGATTACCGAATGGACACCGGTAATATCACCGGCCCGAATAGAATGCATGCCGACAGTACCCTTTTCTCTCAGGGCGTCATTACCGCTTCTGCCGTGGGCAAGTGAACCGGGGAATTCCCTGCCGGTCGCAGTGCAGATATTCTCGGCCAACGTAAGGGCACTACCGCTTGGAGCATCTTTTTTGAAGCGATGGTGCTGCTCGATTATCTCTATATCGTATTCTTCACCCAACATCAATGCGACCTTTCCGACAAGTGAGAACAGGACGTTCATCCCCACGCTCATATTAGTTCCATATATGACGGGAACTTTTTCCGAAGCCGCCTTTATTTTTTCTTGCTGCTCATCGCGGAGCCCGGTAGTGCCCAATATAAGTGCGGCACCACTTTGGGTGCAGTAGTCAATAGTCTTATCTGCGGCTGCTGGTTGTGAAAAGTCGATTATCACGTCGGCAGCAGCAGGGTAAACGTTGTCGAGTTTGACGTCAATCGGGCCTGATCCCGCCACAAGACCGGCATTTTTACCAATATCAGGGTGGTCCTGACTTTCGATTGCCGCAATAACATCGAACTCGTCCGCCTCGATAGCCAACGAAATAATACGCTTGCCCATCCGGCCGGCGGCGCCACAAACTATCAGTTTAGGCTTCATTTTGAACTCTCCTTCATGTTCTTATAAGCAAATAGTGCATATGAATATAACGGCCTGAACGCACATTTACAAGATTAAATCCGCCAGAGGCGGACTTGATTATTTCGGCCAGTCAATGTAAAATCCTATCTGTTTATATATCCTGGAAAAAAGCTGAAATAAAAATTCAGAAAGGGTGAGAAAATGAGAAGGAAAATGTGCTTAA
>JAUWLI010000359.1 GCA_030613765.1 Phycisphaerae bacterium | reverse complement strand
CACATCGCCGGCAAATTCGCAGATGACAAGTACGGCAAGACAATGGGCCAAAAGCAAAAAACCATCCTAAAGATGGCCGTCGATGCCGTCAGGCACACCGCAAAATACACGAGCGACATCGAATTCTACGCCGAAGATTCCGGCCGGGCAGACCGGGCCTTTCTCTACGAGATTCTCGAGGCCGTGATTGATGCCGGCGCCACTACCGTAAACATTCCCGATACTACCGGCTATTCCATACCCGAACAGTATGGCGCCCTAATCCGGGACATACGGGCCAACGTGCCGAATATTGCCAAAGCTGTAATCAGCGTGCACTGCCACGACGATTTGGGAATGGCGGTGGCCAATTCGCTGGCCGGCGTCAAGAACGGCGCAAGGCAAATAGAAGGTACCATCAACGGCGTCGGTGAGCGTGCAGGCAACGCGGCCATCGAAGAGGCCGTAATGGCAATCCATACCCGCCGCGACTTCTTCGAAGAAGTGGAAACGGGTATCAACACGCGCGAGTTCTATCGTACGAGTCATATGGTCGCAGACATGCTCGGTATGCCGGTTCCGGCCAATAAGGCGATTGTGGGCAGCAATGCCTTTGCCCACAGCTCCGGGATTCACGTGGATGGATTCCTGAAGAAGCGGGAGACGTATGAGATTATGCGGCCTGAAAGTATAGGGCTGGCGGAGAGCCGGGTTGTTTTGACGGCGCGGACGGGACGGCACGGCCTTCGACATCGGCTCAAAGAGATGGGATATACATTGAGCAAAGAAGAGATGGAGAAGACATACGAACACTTTCTGGTGGTTGCCGATAAGAAGAAAGAAGTCTTCGACGAAGACCTTGCGGCGATAATCAGTGATGAGATTCACCTGATAGAACAGACTTACGAGCTGCTGCACCTGCACGTCGTAATTGATACCGACACCGCGCCGAATGCAAGTGTAAAAATGAGATCCGCTGACAAAACAATACAGGCTGATGCCACTGGGGACGGGCCTGTCGATGCAGCTTATGAAGCCATACGGGAAACCACCGGCCAGTCGCCCAAGCTGGAAAGCTACTCGATACGAGCCGTGACCGGCGGCAAAGAGGCGCTCGGCGAAGCGACTGTTCGGATCAGTGAAGACGGCCGAACGTTCATCGGCCGGGGTATCTCGACAGATATTATCGAGGCCAGTGCCCTGGCTTATGTCGATGCCATCAATAGAATGGTCTCGGCGCAGGAAAAAGGCAAGCAGCCGGAAGTAAAACCAGAACTGTAAACCAAACATGGAGAATCAATAGAGCTATGGGTATGACAATTACTGAAAAGATATTAGCGAGGGCGGCTGGGAAAGAGGCGGTTTTGGCGGGTGAGGTTATCAATGCAAACGTCGATATCGTTTTATTCATCGATGTTACAGGGCCTCCGGCTGCTTCGATGCTGGCTGAGAAGGGAATGGATAAGGTATTCGATAAGGAAAAGATTGTTGTAACACCCGACCATTTTCAGCCGGCCAAGGACATTAAAAGCGCTGAGCTTCACAAACGGCTCGATGAGTGGACAAGGCGGCACAAGATAAAATACTATTATAAAATAGGCAGGGCCGGGGTGTGTCATGCGCTGCTGCCGGAACAGGGGCATATTCGGCCGGGTGAGGTCATCATCGGGCCGGACTCGCATACGTGCACATACGGGGCGTTTGCGGCGTTCGGAACGGGGGTTGGGTCGACGGACTTAGCGGCGGCGATTGCGACAGGTGAGCTATGGTTCAAGGTGCCGGCGTCGATGAAGTTCATACTCAATGGCTCGCTGGGGCCGGGCGTCTACAGTAAGGACGTTATCCTGACGGTGATTTCCAGGATTGGGGTGGATGGAGCGCTTTATAAGGCGATGGAGTTTGTCGGGCCGGCATTGGCGGATATGTCAATGGAGGCGAGGATGACAATGACGAATATGGCCATCGAGGCGGGAGGCAAAAACGGCGTAATCGGATTCGATGATGTAACGAAGCAGTATCTTGACGAGCATCTGAAAGACAAGACCGAATATACCGTGTATGAATCCGATGAGGATGCCGAATATGTGCGAGTAGAAGAATTCGACTGCTCTGCAATCGAGCCGATGGTCGCGCTGCCGCATTTGCCGAGCGGGGGTGTTCCTATCGGAGAGTGCGCCGGTAAAGCGATGGACCAGGCCTATATCGGAAGCTGTACGAACGGGCGAATCGAGGACCTTAGAATAGCAGCGAAAATCATGAAGGGAAAACAGGTTGCGATTCGTACGATAGTTGTTCCGGCGACGCCGACCATCTGGAAACAGGCGAAAGACGAAGGGCTGTTCGATATATTTTATGAGGCAGGCTGCGTGATTTCTGCGCCGACCTGCGGGGCGTGCCTGGGTGGATTTATGGGTGTATTGGCCGCCGGGGAAAAGTGCGTCAGTACTACAAACAGAAATTTCGTTGGCCGAATGGGACACCCCGAAAGTGAAGTTTACCTTGCCAGCCCCGCCACCACAGCCGCTACCGCAGTAGAAGGGAAAATAACCGACCCAAGAGAGTACGTTTAAGAAACTTTTGATTCATTTTAATAAGACATGGAAAAGAAAATGTCAAACAAAATAAAAGTAATAGGGACCCTCGCAATTTTGTTCTCAGCAATTTCGATGGTACTTGGTTTGTTCTTTTTCTTCAACAACAGGGCATTTGTCAAGAACGCCATACGGACTGAAGGCAGGATTATGGACGTAAGACAAGTAAGAACCAGCGATGGCAAAACCTCCTATAAGTCTATTTTTATCTTTACTGACAAAAACAATAAACAGCACTGGATCGAGCCTTCAATAAGAATCTCTTCACCTGCATATGAAGCCGGTGATACAGTGTCGGTATTATATAACCCGAAAAAACCGATTGAAGCAAAAATTGAGTCTCTTATGTATCTATGGGGCGCTTCTGTTGCTTGTGGCGTTAGTGGTGTTGGTTCTCTGGTAGTGGGTTTAGTTTTGTTGTTGGTTGTTCCTAAATTTGTTAAAAAATAAACATATTCCAGTGAAACAATTCGCGCTAATATACTTGG
>JAUWLI010000316.1 GCA_030613765.1 Phycisphaerae bacterium | reverse complement strand
TCAAAAGTATCTGCCTGCCACATCTCCGTCATGTTGACGGCCGTTCGAGGCAGGTAGTTGCACCCGCGCAGCGGGGAGACCTTCCGGTACCACTGCCGCGCCTTCTCCTTGCTCCAGAGATTTTGTGGTGAATCCTTTGTTGCTGTTTCGTCGCAGTAAGCATTTGTCACTAAGACAACTATGCTTAACGCTAAAATGATGACCTTTTTCATATCCCGTTTATCCTAATATCAGAAATTATTCCCGTATATCACTTACTTTAAACTTGTCAGTTTAAACTTATAATCTCGAAATTTTTCTCCGGTCCTAAGAATCGGCCGCTCTAATTCTCTCTCGCCGTCATCAATGACGATCTTCGAGTCTGTCACCTCGATTTTGCCAATGGTCCCTTTTAGCGACTCAAATCTCTTGAGATAATAGTCTTCAAGGTCCACCGCCACCAAAACTCCACCCCAGGTACCAATCAACAGCCAGGAATCGGCCTTAGCTAAAACGTTTGGCGGACACCACCCACTGTCGGGATAAAATATTAAAAAATACTCATCGGCTTCACGGTCGTACGCCATAACTCCCGAGCGGTATTTCGTGTATATCATTGGGCCTTCTTCCAGGCGAGGTTTTGTTTTGGACAGATATCTTGGCTGTCCCTTATATTTTCGAATGGTTATCCTGCCTTCCTGAATTTTGCCGTTGTCTTTACCCCAAAGATGAATCGCATAATTCGGGTCATCAGAACGGGCTAAAATATCCTCTTCGGATATGTACCCATACGCGTACCTGATCTTTTCCAAAAACTCACGTTCCACGGCATAATCGGGATCGTTGGCATTCTCCGACCATTCCACCCCCGGGGGATAGTACATGCACAGGCCGCTCCAGAACAGGTATAGCTTGACCGGTTCCGGCTTATCCGGTGAGAGCAGCGTCAAAAACTTTTCTGTTGCCCAGCCATCAGCTGAATAAAAGGCTCTAACCTTAACACGGCTCTTTTGCCCGTCTCTTTTCAAATCCACCCAGCCCAACGCCGAATGGTACCTGTCAGGCCAGGGTGTGTCGTCAAGCTCAATCCTCGCTTTTGCTTCTTCGGCGGCCCGTAAGGCTCTTTCATAGGATGAGCCACCGATGCCGGAAGCTTCCGCCGATTTTAGCTGTGATGTGCTCTCAATGTGGTCTGCGGATTCGACATCACATCCCGTTGGAAGAAGGCACATGACCAGCCCCAATCCCAAACAAAGCGAAAGAACAAAAACAAACAAACTTCGACTAAATTCTGATTCCACTTTTTATCGCTGCCTCTTCAGTCTAACTCCCGGAAGTAAATACATAGTCTCCTGAACCGATCTCGTACACCGCCTTGCCGGCTTCCATCCGCAGGAACTTAACACCCTCAGACATCGCCGCCGGTATGCCGGCTTCGGCAACACTCTCGGGTTTGGCGGCCGGCACATACACCGTGGCCGTCGTATTGGCCGGGATAGTAACATTCAACGTAAACTTGCTATCCTTTATTTCCCAGAAGCTTTTGATTTTGCCGTGAATGGATTCGTAGCTCGCCTTTGCATAGCTGAATCCCCCGCCGGGTTCCGGGCGAATAATTATTCGCTTGTAACCGGGACCATCGGTCTCGATACCCGCAACGCCTCCGAACATCCAGCGCCCCACAGAACCGAAAGCGTAGTGGTTGAATGAGTTCATACCCGGGTCCTGGAAGCCCTTGTCCTCGGTCCAGCCGTCCCAACGCTCCCAGATGGTGGTTGCGCCGTTTTTGATACTGTAACCCCAACTGGGAAAGGTCTCGTTATTAAGCAGCCTGTAAGCAACATCAAGATTTCCAGTCTGTGACAGCGCCGGCAACAGATAGCTCAGGCCGACGAATCCCGTCGAGAGGTGCCAGTTCTTTTTCCTGACAGCTTCGACCAGGTGCCTGGCGGCAAGTTCGCGTTTATCCGCCCCAAGCAAATCAAAGTAAATTCCCATCGCATAGCAGGTCTGCGTATCACCTTTGATACGTCCATCTTCGGAAACGTACGCCTTATTGAAGGCCTCCCTGATTTGTTGGAACAATGCCTCGTATTTTTTCGCATCTTCATTTTTACCGAGAATGGCCGCTGTTTTTGCCACAAGCCTTGTGCTGTAGGCAAAATACGCTGTTGCAATTACATCCTTCGGCGTTTTGGACCCTACTGAAACCCAGTCACCGTAACCGTGGGCCGGGCGAAGCAGGTCCTTGCTGTTCTTACGAAGATACTCGATCCACTTTTTCATAGACTCGTAGTGCTTCTCGACAACACGTTTATCGTTATAAACCTTGTAAATCGTCCACGGACAGATAACTCCGGCGTCACCCCACGCTGCCACGCCGCTGCCCATCGCAACCTTGTGCGGAGCGACATCGGGAAATGCCCCTTCTTTGGTCTGGGCATCTTCCAGGTCCACCAGCCACTTTGTGAAGAACGCCCCCACGTCCATATTATACGTTGCCGTGCGGATAAAAATTTGCGCATCGCCGGTCCAGCCCAGCCGCTCATCACGCTGGGGACAGTCCGTCGGTATCTCAATAAAATTGCCCCGCTGGCCCCAGACGATGTTGCGCTGGAGCTGATTGACCATAGGATTAGAACACTCAAATGTCCCCGTCGGCGACGTATCGGAATGTAAGACAACTCCGGTAATCGCATCAAGCGAAGGCTTGCCGGGGTAGCCGGTTATCTCCACGTATCGAAAACCGTGGAACGTAAAGCCAGGCTCCCAAACCTCTTCATCCTTGCCCGCCAGGATATACGTATCGGTGCATCGTGCCTCGCGAAGGTTGGTGGTATAAATAGTGCCGTCGGGATTCAGCATCTCTGCGAACCGCAGCACGACTTTCGTCCCCGCCTTTCCCGTAACTTTTAACCTGACCCAACCTGAAAAATTCTGCCCCATATCAAAAACGTAGGCGTCTTTCACCGGCTCGGTGATTTTAACGGGCTTGATTTCCTGCGTTTCCTGAACCGTTACACCCGGATAACTTTGAACCAACGGCTTCAATTCAGTGCCGACTGTTACGGGCTTCCATACCATGTCATTGAAGCCGGGCTTGCTCCAGCCCGCCATCTGCCGGCGGGCATCACAGATTTCACCCATCAGAAAATCCGCCTCAAGATGCGGGCCGTAGTTTGCTCTCCACGACTTATCTGTAACAATTGTTTGCCTCGTGCCATCGGCATACTCGACCTCAAGCTGGGCGAACAGACGTGGTTTGCTGCCGTAATGTTCTCTCTTTCGACCGAAGCCCAGGTAGCCGGCGTACCAGCCGTCTGCAAGAATGGCCCCTATGGCATTGTTACCGGCCTCCAGCAATTTCGTAACGTCGTAAGTCTGATAGTAAATCCGCTTGGTATAATCGGTCCAGCCCGGCGTGAAGTAATCTTCGCCCACGCGCTGTCCGTTGATTTGCAGTTCATAAAGCCCCAAAGCCGAAGCGTAAACCGTCGCCTGCTTGACAGGTTTGTCGACTGAAAAGGCTCTGCGTAGATATGGCGGCGGAGGTAAAACCAAATCCTGTTTCTCGACCTTTCCCCAAGGCTGTGCTCCAATTTCGACCATCTCTTTTGGGTCAGCCCAGGCCGTATCATCAAAATCAGCATCCCGCCAACCTTGCTGCTCGGTATTAGATACTTTCCAAAAAT